>VFKD01000440.1 GCA_009885735.1 bacterium | reverse complement strand
GCAAAGCCCCGTCGCACCAGAGTTGCCGCAGCAAAGCCTAAGACTGTCCCTCCGGCTGAAGACAGAGTTGACGCTGTGTCTGACACAGTGACACCGCCACAGGCCGTTAGGCAAAGAGCTTCTCGCGCGAAGGTGCCTGCTGCCCCTGCGCCTGAAGTACTGGTCTCGGAAGCGGCCGCAGAACCGCCAGTCTCGAAGCCTCGAGCGCGACGCCCCGCAAAGCCCAAGACGGTCGACGTTCCTGCGGAGGCACAGCCTGAACCTGTGGCCGCCGTGGTTGAGACGAGCGACGAGGCGCAGCATTCGCCGGCAGCACGTTCGCGCCGTCGAAGAGGCGGACGGGGCCGACGACGCCCTGTCGGCGACGTTGCCGCATTGGATTCGACCGAGGTAGAGGAGTCCGCTGAGGCAGACTCGGTTGTCGATATTCCAGAAGCCGCTGCAGAGCCGGGTGAGCCCAGAGCACCACGCCGACGCAGAGGTGGACGAGGCAGGCGACGTCCGGGAGAAGCTGGCGCAGAGGTGTCTGAAGTCCAGGTGTCGGCAGAAACAGAAGAGCTGGAAGTTGCAACTGAGGCGACTCCCGCCGATGCAAAGGCGCCTCGCCGCAGGCGCGGCGGACGTGGGCGAAAGAGGCCAAGTGATGCGGCTGCTGTAGGTGAAGCGGCGGATGAAGTGGCGTTCGTGACTTCCCCCGAACCGGCAGCCACGGAGACGGATGGTGAGGCCAAGCCCGCGCGTAAGCGGCGCACACGCGGCCGACGTGGGGCGAGCAGAGCGGACGAATCCACGGGTGCCGATCTGGATGAGGGTCTGGATGTTCCGGCTTTGGCAGACGAAGTACCCGAGGCGGTCATCGCCCCGCCGCAGGCGCCCAAAGCGCCGAAGCGACCCGAGAAGGTCAAGATTCCGGAAAGCCAGGTGGCACGAATCGTCATTCGGCGGGGCCACCCAGAGCTGCAGATCGTCGGCAAGACCGTCGCGCCCATATTGCTCTTCGGCAGCGTCGACGGGCTGCGGGAATCTCGGCGCGTGGGCAGCGAGATCGAAAGAGCGACGCAGGCGGGCGTCCAGATATACTCCACCCTCGTCGATCTCACATGCCCTCTGCCGCCGGACGACCGCGTCTACGACACACTTGACCAACGGCTACAAACACTTCTGACGGCTAACCCGACCGGATACATCATCCCGAGGATCGTCTTCGCCCCTGCCCCCGGCTGGCGCGAGCAGTATCCGAACGAGGTGAACCACTATGCGGACGGCACTACGGACGATCCCTCCATCTCGTCGGATCGGTTCTGGAACGAGGCTGAGATCGCCCTACAGGCGCTTATCGAGCACATAGAGAGAACTGCCTACGGCGAGCGTGTCATCGGCTATCACCTCGAGCGTGGTGAGTGGTTTCATCCGGTGGACGGTGGGTATGACAGATCGTATGCCAACCGCGAAGCATTCCGGCAATGGCTCCGCGTCAAGTATAAGGGCAGCGAGGTCGCGCTGCGCGGCGCCTGGTACGACGGCGCGGTGCAGTTCTTCACCGCCGAGGTTCCTCCAATCCAGACATCTCCGCGCGGCGACGTAGCGTTTTATCAGCCAAGGCACGAGCGCCAGTACATCGATTTTCTCGAGTACACCTCCGACGTCACAGCAGACAGGCTCATTGCGCTGGCCCGCAAGGTGAAGAACTCCAGCAAGAACGGCGCGTTGGTGTCGGTCTGCTACGGCTACACGTTCGACTTCGCCCACAACTTCAGTGGTCACCTTGCCCTAGGCAGGCTTTTGGCATCGCCGTTTATCGACATTCTAGCGGGTCCACCGTCCTATAAGGATCGCGTGGCCGGCGGATCCGGCGCATTCCCCTGCCCCGTCGACTCGATCGGACTGCACGGCAAGCTGTGGATCACCGAGGACGACACGAGATCGCACCTCGCCTCCGAGCAGGGAGAGGACTACAATCCGCGCATGCCGGATGCGAGCGCTACAGAACAGGCTCACAGGCGAACCATGGGCGCAAGCCTCGCGCATCAGACAGGCGTCGGCTACATGGACCTATGGGGCGAGGGCTGGCTGGATGCAGATGACATTTGGAAGCGAGTTGGGGACTTCCGCGAGCGGTGCGAGGCAGCGATCAAGGTTCGCAAAGCGCCTGCGCCCGAGGTAGTTGTCCTGGTCGATGAACGCAGTCTGTGCCATGTTCAGCGTGGGGTGTCCTTCATGAAGCGGCTGCTGCACGGCCAGCGCGATGCTGCCCTTAGGACCGGAGCTTCTATAGGATTCTATCTCCAGAGCGACCTCACCGCAAAGAACTTCCCCACCAACGCGAAGCTCTATGTGTTTATGACCCCCTATCGCCTGCAAGCAGACCAGCGTTCCGCTATCAAGGAGAAGCTGCAGAACGGCGGCAAGACCCTTGTATGGACCTATGCAGCGGGCGTGTGCGACGAACGCGGAGGGTCTGAAGACACGGCGCTCGACCTCGTTGGAATGACGCTTCAGCATCAGGCTTGGGGCGCGGAGACCGGCTCGAAGGTTTCAGATGGCCGTCATCCGCTTACCGACCGGCTGACTCAGAGAAGCATCGGAGTCTCCGAGCGCCTTAATCCGACCTACTACATAGACGCAGATGAAGCGGGAGTAAAGGTGCTGGCAGAATATGCGGCATCGGGCCTTCCCTCGATCGCTACCCGCGCATTTGGAGGCTGGACGTCGATCTTCATTGGTGAACCTACTCTTGCGCCAGACCTTCTCCGCGGCCTGTGCCGAGCCGCCGCAGTTCACTTGTATACCGACAGTGCGGAAGACTACTGCTGGGTGAACCACGGATGGCTAACGCTGCATGTCACTCGCGATGGACGCAAGACGATCCACCTGCCTCACGGATGCGGACTCTACGACCTCGCCGAGAACCGACTGGCTGCGTCGGACGATGCCACGGAGTATCGCACCACAGCCCGAGCCGGACAGACACTGAGCTACTTCGTGGGAACTCCCGAGGAGATGCGCAAGCTCGCGCTGCCTGGCACGGACAAGAAGTCGCTTCAGGCCCGGGCGGCTGTCATCCAGACTGAACTCGCTGAAGTCCCGATTGAGCCTGATCCTCCGGCCATTGAAATGGCTAATGCCCTAGGGGATGTCGGAGAGACAGAGGCCGTGGAAGCCACAATGGCCATTGATGGCGATGCGGCGGCAAGCGGCGCTCCCAAGCGACGGCGCAGGCGTGGAGGCCGCGGCAGGCGGCGACCTGCATCAGGCGAAACGGAAGGTGCGCAGCCCACGGATGGTTTGGCGGAAGATGCCGGCGACTGACGAGCAGATAATTGCCTTTAAGCTCGGCGCCAGGGCACGCAAGCTTCTCGGCGAGGATTGCGCAATAGAGGGCTATGAACTGCTTCTCACTGCAATTGCTGAGTGTGAACGGGACGAAAAGAAAGAGATGGCCGCGCTTCTGCGAGCGGAACTAACGAAGTATGAAGCTCGAATGGAGGCGCTATAGCCTCGGCAGGAGCATGCCTCCATCCACGGGAATGACCGATCCTGTCGAGTACGGCAGACTGCCGGACGCAAGAACTGCCACTGCCTTACCAACGTCCTCTGGGCTTCCCCATCGAGATTGAGGCACAAGCCCCTCTTCGATCAGTCGATCATACTTTTCTGCAACCGACGCCGTCATGTCGGTTCGAATAATGCCGGGGCGCACTTCATAGACCGGTATGCCGTATTCTGCAAGACGCAAGGCCCAGAGGCGCGTAGCCATGGAGAGCCCTGCTTTGGAGAGGCAGTACTCCCCTCGGTTCACCGATGCAGCAATGGCGGACACAGAGGTGATGTTCACGACGCATCCTCTACGACCAGTCGCGTCTGGCGCCTGCTGGATCATTCTTCTCGCTGCAAGCTGTGTCAGGAAGTAAGGTCCCAACAGGTTGACGGCCATCACTTCCAGAAAGCTCTCCTCGGTGGCGTCAAGAATGTCTGCCCGTATCCGTGGAGCCATGCCCGCATTGTTCACCAACAGATCAATGCGACCCTCGGTGCTCGCGACGAGCCGTTCCCTGTCGCCCGCCACAGATATGTCCGTCATTACATAGGCCGCTCCAGGAAGGCTGTCCAGGACCGGCTGAACCTCCCGTGCGGTGCGTCTGCCGGCGAGCACGAGCCGATATCCGATCTCTTCAAGCTTCCTGGCTATGCCGAGCCCGATGCCGCGAGTTCCTCCCGTCACGATGGCCAGCGGTCTCTCGCTCATGGCCGCCCTCGTGTCACACCCGCGAAGAACTGCGTGTTGTATCCACCAGCAGCCGTGCGGTCAATGAGCAGTGCAAGCTCGCGCAGGTGATAGTCGCCCCACATTGATGCCTCTCCGCAGGGTATGGAAGAGCCTGGAGGCACATAGTCCCACCCATTTGGCCGGTGGTAGATAGAGTGCCGAAGCAGTCCCTGGTGCTCATCCTGGAGAGAGAGATATGGGTCTCCCAGCAGCGCGGATGCAACTGTAAACCCGGCTTGGCGATACGTTGACGCTTGGTCCGCGTCAAGTAATCGACAAGTGGACAGCCGGAGCAGTCCCTGTGCGGCTATAGCGGCGGCAGAACTGTCTACGGGTTCATACTCGTTGTAAGGGTCTGCCGGAAGTTCTTGCCACCCGGTAAGCCGTACGAGGCCGGGTGCGCCGGAATCCCAATACGGTATGCCGTCCGATGCACAGACGCTGCAGAAGTAATCCGCGGACGCGGTGGCCGCTTCCACCCACTCCGCCTCAATCGCCTGCTTACCTCCAACAGCATCAAGATCACTCTCCGCCAAGTGTGGAAGCATCTCAAGCAGCTCTGCAAATCCAAGAACGACCCATGCCAGTCCTCGAGTCCATGTGGTAAACGGAGAGTATCCCTGCTGTGTAGAAGGGCATCTATAGACACCGTTCGCCGGGTTGAAGAGGCTCTCGTGTGCCGTGCGACCGCGAACATCATAGGCATCGCGACCCTCACCATAGTAAACAGAGTACTTGGCGGTTGTACGGGCGTGGAGAACAAGTCGATGCAGGAGCGAGACCTTCGCATCTTGTTCGGCATGGAGCGTCTGCCCAAGCAGGTGGGCAAGCGCCAACGAGCGCATCGAGCGCATGGTGTCGGCAAACAGTGAGTGCGGGCCGTTGAAGGAGTGGACAAAACCGCCGGTCTCTGGAACGGAGCTCCATCGACGTGCCTGTACCGCACCGCTTGCCATTAAGGCCAGGTCAACCCATTCTGGGTCAACCTCCGACGGGTCCACTCTTCCAGCTCTCAAGAGCCGGTGAAGAACTCCGAACGTGCTGACAATATTGAAGCCGTGGTCGTGAACACCGAAGTGGGTAACGTGATCCACGAGATGTCGCCGAATGCCCTCCATCCCCATCGCGAGGAACCGGTGATCGTCTGTGGCGTCAAACTGGAGCAGGCAGGATCCGTACTGAAAGCCTCGTGTCCACTCCGTCCAGCCCTGGGCGCCGTACTGCCCTGCCCGCGTGACGACCGGAGCTGCGGCGGAGGTGTGCCACGCATTGTGAATCGACTCCAGCTTCGGCCTGGACGCGGCCCACAAGGACTGGATCGATGGCAGCAGATCCTGTGGTAACAGCGAGTGGTTGACTTGCAGCATGTCGTTAACCGAGCATAGAGGGACTACTCGAACCGAGACTCGCTGCGGTACTTTCTCCAAGCCTTGGCGCGGCGATACCGCCCGTAGATGCCCGCGCCTGTGGATAATCCGCGCCGACGAGCGTTATCAAGTCGCCTCAGCCAGCGCGGCATCGTACCGGACACTGTAATCGTCTGCGTTCGCCTCGGAGCGCGCGGATCCATCGAAATCTTCAGGATTTGCGTGTACATCCGCACGCGAGAGAGCCACCCTCGGCAGAAGCCCAGCTTCTCTTCCTTCATTGGGTGCGTTACGCCGTGGAGCGCGACGGACTCTGTGGGCACTCGGTAGTAGCGGCAGAACCGCGTAATGGCCATCTCCACGCCGTATCGGGTGTCCGCAATTCCAGGAATCTGCTCGAACACTTCACGAGCAATTGCTCGCTGCCCGCTGACATTTGGGGCAACCCTCTGCGACAGGTCCGTCAGACGGCGTCCGCCGGAGAACCTGCCCACAGACATCTTTGCTCGCCTAGCCTTGATGGGAGCAACCAACGCATCTACCTGCTCGGGCTTTAGCCCGATGAGGTCAGCGTCTAGGAACACGAGTATGTCGGCATTTGTTCCGGCGACACCGGCTGCCAGAGCCCCGCCCTTACCCACATTCACTCCCAGATCGATCAAGCAAACGCCGCGGATGCCGCGCACCACTTGCGCAGTAGTGTCTGTCGATCCGTCGTTAACTACAATGATATCGTCTATGGACTTCGCCTGCCGAACTGCGGAGATTACCCCGGCAATTCTCGCCGCCTCGTTGTAGGCGGGGATTATGGCTGCAATCTTCAAATTGACTTCTCTCCCGATGGAGCGGCTGCTACCTGCCGTAGCGGTACTCTTGCCGTTCGATGATGCGTTCGGCGCGCTCTATCCGCGCCTTTGTGATCGGGTGGGTTCGGAAGAACTCCGGACCGCCGCCGCCCTTCTTCTCCATAGCCGCTAGCTTTGCAAAGAAGCGAATCAGTCCACGCGGGTCAAACCCGGCTTTATAGGCATACGAAAGCCCTCGCCGATCAGACTCATACTCGTCCTCGCGACTGTATGCTAGGCTTATAAGGTCCGTAGTGAGCGATGCGATATTCTGAGCATTCCGGCCCTGTACGAGGACTGCGATGCCCAGTGTCGTCAGATACTGCTGGCTAATGTGCTTGGCGGCATGCCTCGCGTTAATGTGTCCGATCTCATGACCCATCACGGCTGCGAGCGCATCGTCGTCATCGCCCATCAGGTCCAGCAGCCCCCGAAAAATGTAGATCGGCCCGCCGGGCAAGGAGACGGCGTTTATCTCCTTGTTATCAAGCATCTTGAAGCTATAGGGTACCCCCTTTCGGTCGTCAATGTGCTGTAGAATGCGCTCGCCGATGCGTTGCACCCGCTTAGCGTCCTCTGAATCGGTCTCGACTCGGTTGGTCTTCTCGATCTCTCTCGAGATATCTCGTCCGAGGTTAACCTCGTCCTTTGTGCTCAGAAAGTTCGTATTCTTGCAGCCCGCAGCACCCAAAGCCACAAGCAGGGCAAGTAGAGTTAGGGGGCGAGATGTGCGTAAGGGTGAGCCCGACACGGCATTGTGGCGATGTGACCAAGTGAGCATCGATACTTCCTCTTTTCGGACGACTATCGGCCCCGAACCGCCTTGTCCACCTGGGCGCCAAGCTCCGATGCCTGCTTCTGAAGCCACCGAACCGTAGGCACAGCAGACCGGCTTGCTGTTGACGCGGCCTCGGAGAGCTTCTTGCCGGCCAAGTCCAGCGCGGATCGCGCCGCGATCGTGTTGGCAGAGTCGAACGCGGCCTTGGCCTCCATGATTGCATTGACCGCGTGAGCAACCGTAGAGTCCGTAACGCTTCCGGTACGCTCCTGTTTGAGCTTCGTCTCCAATGCGTTAATGTCCTGCCGAAGCTCGCGAATCTGCATCCAATTCACTGCACAGACGCCGAGCAATGCGAGCAAGACCAGTACTGCAAGTGCTTTCATGAGACGGTCCTCTTTCTTCCCCTCGCTTCAGAGATTGCCTTTACGCGGTGCTCCACTGCCTGCTCCAAGCGGTTCATTGCCATGCCCGCCTTGCCGCGCAGCGCCCCAGAGCGCGGAACAAGCAGCCTGCAATTGGTCGGCGCCTCTTGGGTCCACTTCTGCTTATACGGCTCACTGCCGCGCAGGAAGTCGAACACCGACGATTTCTCGTCGATAGCGATTCGTATGGCATGGCCGGTCAGCACCGTGCCCAAGCTCAACTTTCCCAGGTCCGGGTCAAAACCGCCCAGATAGTAGTAGCAGCGCTCCCTGAATGAGAAGCAGTAGAGCGCCGCAACGGTTCGACCACCCACTTTTGTCACGTGCAGTCGAAGCCATCCGCGCTCTAGAAACCTCTCTGCGACTCGGCGGTGAAACGCCCGCACGCGCGCGCCACCCATTACTCCGGGCAGCATCCGCGACCTCCAACGAGCTTGGTGGAGTGCAAATAGGTCGTCCATGTCGGTGGCAAGGTCTGCAGGGTGACTTAGGCGCACCTCGGCATCTGAGTGGCTTCTGACAAGCAGCCGGTCATAATAGCCGAGGTTCGACCTCATCTTCTTACCCATGCGGGCCAAGAGTGTGGGCCACTCCGCAGGAAGCGCAACAAAGGGACACGGTTCCTGCTCCACCATCACTACTCGATTCTTGCCCTGATGGTTTCGAGCGGTGTGTGAGACTATATGCCTTAGCGGGGAGTTAGGAGATAACTGCTGCAGGTCCGCGAAATCGAATCCGTGTGCGCGATGCAGAAAGTCGTTTATGACCAAGAGTACGAGATCGGTCACTTCGTCATCTGCAATCATGTCGAGGTAGTCCGACGCGCCCGTTCCAAGGAAGGCAAGCCTGCGAACAGGCGTACCTAGGTGCCGGCTGACGTAGAACGGGGCGATGCCGACAAGACGACCGTCGAGGCGAATTGAGAGAAGGCGCAGGCGCTTACCGGCCTTGTAGATGCTCCACCACGCCTCATTCCACTCCCACGTCTGGTAGATGGTTGCATGGCTGCAGCGCACCAGCAGCGCGTCCCATTCCGCATGCAGACCCGATAGGGATTCGGCAGTATGTCCCTCCGTGATCTCCATGGTAGCAGCCTCCGTTGCATTATAGCAGAGGCCACCCGGGCAAATAAAAACGCCCGAGGGGGGATGGGCTCCCCAATCGGGCGTTTTCCCATGAAACGGCCGCCTGCCGGCCTCCGCAACACATGGGTACTAACTATGTCGGCCATCCGAGCCGCGGTCTGCAGGTCAAAAACGCAGCCCAGAGGGCCAGCGACATCACACCCAGGTAGAGACCCAGCCGATAAGAGAACGGCTCGTAACGCAAGATAACCCTCTGACTTCCAGACTCCACCCGAACTCCGCGAAGAATGAGGTTAACCACAGATATCTCCCGCTCAGCGCCATCAACCCATGCCCGCCATCCAGGATAGAACGGTTCCGAGAATACCGCGAGCGTCGGACTGGAGGCCGACACCGTGGCCGACACCATGTGCGGTGCAAAGCTGTCGATGGTCACAGAACCCGTTGCCTCCACATCCAGACCGTCGATCGGGCGCTCAACCAAGGTAACCTCGTTCGCTCGGAAGCTCGGCGCCAGCAACTTGTCCAGAGCGTCCTGGCCGTCACGAACTTGTTCAACCCTGCCGGTTATCCACGCTGGGCCCAGAGCGTTAGGATTGCGCCATACGGCCATCTCGGCATCCTCAGCCTTTTGGAGGCCAAATTCTGCCAGGTCCACATTCGGATCGACCGCAACCCAACGCACGTTCAGCATGTCCAGCACCGGGTGGCGCGGTCCAGCAACACGAACGGTGTTTGGGTCAGAGAAGCCGCGCTCTCCGTTCGTTTGCGCCTTGATTACGCCCTCAATGAGCCTGTGATACCGAAGAGTGTGCAGCGAGTCAGCGCCCTGCACCTCGCGGACTCCCAGTGGGGCATTGAAATTCGGCACGAGGAAGCTCTTGATTCCGTGGCCGGGAAGCTCGAGTGCGACCGATCGGTCGGGCGCCTGAGCTGCCAGAAAATCTGTAACGCGCGACGACACGTCCAGCATCCTTGGGTCTGTGGTCGGGTTAAACCCTCTGTAGGCTGCAAGTAGATCGAGACAACAAACAGCTGGAATGAGCGCCGCGAACTTTCTCCGGCGCCCCGCAACCATGACGGCAGCCACAAAGGCGAGGGTGAAGCCGACTAGGTGCCGCAGCGCGCCCATCTCGTAGGCCACCCACTTGTCTGAGAGCGGCCATGCCCAGTTGACACATGCCGCACCGAACACTGCCAGGCCGGTCATTCCCACGGCGCCGGTTACTAGGAGCAGCGAACGAGTTGCTTTTGCCGCTGCCGCAGTACCTAGTGCGCTGAGAACACGATCAACCCCGTATGCTGCCAACGCAGCTCCGCCAAACGAGAAGAGGCACAGAGATCTGGCTGTGGCGTTGAACTGCCGGTAGCCAGGTACGCCATAGAAGAAGAGCGCGCACAGCGGCGTGCCCAGCGCAAGCAGCAAGCCAACTGCTCCGAGCGCCGCAAAGTACCTGCGGTCGGCGGCAGACTCCGGCGCGCCGCGAAGCAGCGCAAGTGCAAGCAATGCTAGCGCGGGCAGCCCGAGGTAGCAGGCGTACTCAATGTAATCGAACTTTCCGCGATAGGCATTCGCGTCAGACGCCTTGCCGTCTGGAGCGATGTAGACGTAGTCGCGCGGGCTGCCTAGCAGATTTGGGATGAGAAGAGTAGCGAGGTTCTCTGGAGGAAGCTTGAGCGCCACCGACGCATCGTAGCTGGGTTTGACCGAACGGAAGTTGACCTTCGCCATCTCAAGCACCGGCAGCATCGTGGGCAGCGAGAGTCCGGCACCGAGCACCAGAGTCGCTGCCAGCACTCCTGCACTTCTAATGCGGCCCACACCGGTGGGCCGCCGAAGAAGCGCGTAACCAAGAAACGCGAGCAGCACGTAGAAGGCAAAGTGGAGGTGTCCGGCCAAGAGCGTGAGCGCAACACAGGCCGAACCCGCCGCCACTGACCACTTTGCCCTTCCGGTCTGAACATAGGCGGCCCAGCTCCACAGCAATCCAGGAAGCCAGCACAAGACCGCCGTTGGAGTTTGAAACTCCGTCCAGCAGACCTGAAGCCCGCAAAACATCCAGATAAGCGCGCCCGTGACGGCCGACACTGCCTGCAGCCTCAAACACCTCAGCAGACCGAACAACATCAAGCCGGTGAGAAAGGTATGTAGAGCAGTGACGAGGTTGATGCCGACAGGCAGAGGCAGAAGCCAGAGCAGAACGTTCGGCGGATACAGCACCGCCGACTGGCTGTTTGCCAGAAGGACGTTGCCGCTCATCTCGTGCGGATTCCAGAGAGGCACCTCACCTAGCTTCAGTCTGCCGCGAGAATAGGCTCGCCACGAGTAGTACTCGAAGATTGGGCCATGGAGTTGGTTCTGAGCAAAACGAAACGTGGGAAACCGCTCACGAGCCTGGGCGGAGAACGGCTTCTGGAGGCCAACGATATCGGCGGGAAGCAGCACCTTGCCGCCGAAGAGAGCGGGCGCATAGACTGCGAGAGTGACTGCTAGGAGTGAGACGACTGCGATAACGTCAGCCCGAGTAATGCCTTTCCAAGCTTGGCCAGGCGCTCTCATACCGACGGGTTAGCCTGCAACGGGGAGGCGCAATGTCACGATTCCCCTGGACGGAACAAGGTCCGAAGAGGCAACATCGACGGCCTCCTCATCGAGTCGCACGCGCTCCGAACGACCAAGCGCCATGCAGCCAGTCAAGGCTGGGGCAACCGCCGTCGAGCCAAGGTTCACCGCGCGAACTATCATTACGTCGCCCTTCTCGCTGCGCTTAACCGCGGTGCCAACGAGAGACTCCGGCTCCCAACGTAGGAACGACTGCGTGGCCGGCATTGTGCCTGCGTGGCTAGTTGTCTGCACAGCTCGCATCGGCACGTTGAACGCATGTGCCTGCTGCCAGACCTTCGCCGATGCAAAGTCGCCGTCGTGTGGAACAAGGGCAAGATCGAAGCGATGAATGCCGATCATCTGCCCGTCCTCTTGATCCTCGGGCGTGCCCACTCCCCGGCCCGTGCATCGCAGCAGTGTTAGCGCGAGGGTTCTCTCCGAATCGTCCTTCAACTCGTACTCGGGCGTGCCCACATTAACCAGGCAGAAGCCATTCTTTCCGTCGGACACATCGACCCAGGTCTTCTGTGGCGCAGTGGCGGGCTGGGGCTCCTTCCAGCCCGTACAGTCCGGGCGCTCGACCGACCTATAGACTGCATCGAAAGCTTGCTCTGCGACACAGCCCTGCGCGTCCCTCAGACCTGTTGGGAACAGCACCCGGAGCCGGTGGTTCTTGGCGTGGTTGCTGACGTCCAGGTGAATTCGCAGGCTGCGCTCGCCAGGATGCAGCGCAAGCGTGACGTCGATCCATAGCTGCTCCACTCCGCTCGACTGCCCGTCGTGGTTCCGGGTTGCGGGCACCCTCCATGCCAGAGTGTATCGAAGGCGTGAGCGCACTATTTCCGGCTTGAGCCACACCATCTGAGCGTCTTCGGCCACGGTGGTTCGCACTTCGTCGGTCTTGGGCGCGGCATAGTTATAACCATCGCCAAGGTCTCCACCGTCCTCGAACAGGAGAAGCCCGCTCAACCGGCGCCCAGTCGCGAGGTCCACGAGTGTGAGGCATCCGTTTGGGGCGACCTCAACTCGCAAGTGTTCGTTTGCGAGCCAGTTGTCTCCGCGCTCGACGGACGGCTCTGCTACCTCCTGGTCAGAGGAAACGACATGGTAAACCGCGTGACCGAATGCCGGAACGCTTGCCCGGAACCTAACCAGCGCTCTCCAGCGCTTCTCGCCGATTGGTATGTCGTGGGGCGCCTGCAGCAGTCTCGTATAGGGCGGCATGCTCTCAACATCACACGCCACGGGCTTGCCCGCACAGGCAATGCCGACCGAGAATGGCGCGTCGGCATCTGGCAGTTCGATCATTGCCTCCACTACCTCTTCGATGCGATCCCAGCCGAGCGGATTGAAGACCACGAAGGCTGCGACTACGTCCAGAGTCGCCGGAGGTGTTGTGTCGACCTTTGCGGCGATTGAGTAGAGAGCGTTACCGATGGCGACCTCCGCAAGCTGCTCGCACTGGTCGTATCGCGGCAGCATGTCCCGATGAACCTGGTCGATAGAGCATCCGCAGATGCTGTCGTGCGGCTGATTCAAGAGGAGCTGCTTCCAAGCTGCCGCCAGCAATTCAGAGGGGTACGGCTCGCCAAGCCTCCAGGCGAACGTACACCAGGGTTCCGCCCACCGCTCCAGCAGAGTCTCACAATGGTGATTGCGCTGCTTGAGGTGAATTCTCGACGACGCAACATGTGCCAGAAGGGCCTGGACCTTCCAAGCTCGGTTGCTGTGGCGAAGCTCTCCTGTCAGGGTCTTGAGACTCGGCTTTGCGCGGCGGACCGCTTCCAAGAACGTCGGCATGGTCGAATGGACGACCTTCAATCTTGCGCTCAGCCGTTCATTCAGTATTCGAATCATCTGCGGTGTTCTGGGCTGTGGGAAGATGTGGTCCACGCCGTCCATCCAGAGCAGGTGCTCTGTGTTCGGCCTCTCGCCAACGCTGTCGGCCAAGAGCGCGGCGCCGTCTGCTGCAACTCTATCGGGATCTATCGGGACGCCAAAGTCCGTATCGGCAAACGTAGCCCGATTACGGTAGTAGAAGTTCGAGTAGGCGTTGTTGTCGCCCATCTTGATGCAAAGAACACTCGAGCCGTCTGGTGACTGCCAAGTGAATTCAGAATCGACTTGGTCCGTTGTTACGCCTCTGAACAGCACGGCGTTGTCGATGCCGAAGTCGCGGAATATCTGGGGCATCTGGCTGATGTGCCCAAAGGCGTCCGGCGCGTAGCCTACGTCGGCGCTGGTTCCCCACTCTCGGCATTGCGCACGCCCAAGCAGGAGGTTACGAATGAAGGACTCGCCGCTCACCAAAAACTCGTCCGGCTGGATAAACCAGGGGCCGGTATAGAGGCGGCCACTGGCGAAGTGCTCCCGGAGGCGATGTGCATTATGCGGACGCATCTCGAGGTAGTCCTCAATGACGCTCGTTTGCCCATCCCAGTAGAAATACTTGTAGTCCGGATCTCTCTCCAGGAGGTCGAGGAGTGCATCCGTCACCTCCACCAAGCGCGCGCGAAACACCTGGAACGTGCGATACCATTCGCGGTCCCAGTGAGTGTGCGAAATGACATGGGCGGTATACGGAGCGTCTGGCATCCAGATCCTCCAAAGGAGCGTGGTGGAGAGTAGACGTAGGTTCATGCTGCGCTGCCGCAAATCCTCCGATTGCTCGCCTCACGTTCAGTGTCCAGTCGCGCCTGCGCTACCTCGAATTTGATGCGCGAAGAGCGTTCCAGTATGCGTCCGGAGTTACGTACCTAGTGTGGAAGGTCTGCCAGTCCTTTGCGTATCGCTTGTAGACTGGATCGTCCTCCAGTTGTCCTGCGCGGCCATGGTACTTTGGATTGTCGTGCGACGGCAGAGGCAGAACAGTGCGAGAGTGGTACGTGTTGAGATTGCCGTCCTTCTCCCAGCCATCTCCCACAAGCACATAGTCCCGCACCCAGCCTATGGCAGGCGGAGGCGACGCCGGGAACTTCAGCCGCATTTCATCCCCGGCATTCATGATCACATAGCGGTCATCCACGCCCGTCAGCAGCTCTATCACATCGCCAAACCGAGTGTGGTATCCCTCCAGATCGCACCATTGAGCGACGGTGGTCTTGAGTGGGGCGTAGGCGGGGAGCTCCGGGGAAGACGGATTTGCTACCGTCACATTCGAGAAGCCACGATAGACAAGGTCAGCAGATTGGGCCAAAGTTCGCACGGTTCGGGCCCCCGCTGCAGCGGGCTCAGCCCAGGCCAGCCTGTCCCAGAAGATCTCCAGGTTTGTTCGGAGACGAAGCCGCCGCGGCGCTCCCGGCTGGAACAGATTCGAGACATCCAGAACGATGGTCTTGTTCTTGCCTGCAGGGAATCCGACCCCTGGCTGAGCGGTTACCCACTTGCCGGAAACGGTCGGCGTTTCGATGCTCAGTCCCTTCGGAGCCGGATGGCTGCCTTGGCTGATAGCTACATTGATGGAGCTGTCGGTCGGGTGAATCCAGCCTTGCGCGATGAGGTACAGCGGCCCCTTCGTTCGCGGCGCCGACGAGAAGTCGACCTCCACGTAATGGTCGCGCGTAACACCCTGATACTGGCCACGGCCAAAGTTGTCCACGTACGACCCGTCGAGATCGCGCGCAATGCGAGTGACGTCCGCACCCGCGTCATCCACGACCTTTGTAAAGGATACTGACTTACCGGTGACAAAGGTTCGAAGCGGAGGCGGAGGAATGGCGAAGCGCTCGTCCACATAGACCTCTGTGCCCGCCGGATGATCGACGGTCATCAGGGACACATGGTCGAAAAAGTGCGTCTCTCGAAGCTCGGCGGTGATGCGCACATCCAGCAGGCCGTCCACGGGCTTGAGTTGGTCCCCGCGAATCCGCACCCAGTCCTCTGTCATTGCCACTGCGCCGGTGTCCTGCGCGTTGATCTTCAGGCCGAGCGGAGAGCGCCAAATGAAGTCCGTGATAAACTCCATCTCCTTGCCGTTCCACGCGAATACCCACGGGCAAGAGCCTTCCAGGCGCTGGATGGCTGTGACCGACTGCCCTGCCTTCAGGTCAAACTCTGCCTGCATGCGGCCATTCGGCCAGAAAACTCGCGCCACGTCGGTCGCCTTGTTCTCTCCGAGCCCAAAATGGACCACAGGACCGTTGATCGGCTGAGTCTGGGTGAGCATCCCGGCTCGAATCTCGATCACGCCGCCCACGCCAAAGCTGTTGATGCGCTGGTCGCCCTTGGTGAACGTAGCCCGCGGACGAATCTCCTGGAAGCCGTAATTCAGCTTGCCTGAGTTCTGAAGCTTGATCGCGCTTCCATCTTCAGCAACGCCTACGAGGTCCAGTCGACCGTCTCCGTCCAGGTCTGCAACTCCAGTGATGCCGCCCGGCAAATCGGCAGCTAGAGGTGAGTATATTGAGCCCGCACCGCACAGCCAGACTCGAGAGGACGACTCAGTGGATGCAATGATATCGACCCCGCCGTTGTTGTCCAGATCTCCCGAAAGGAGTCGCGGTGGCACGCCCTTGGGATCGAACGCATTCTCCCACTTTCCGAGTTCCGCAACGGTCCAAGAGGCCCCGACTCGCCCAGCGGACAGCTGCTTCACCGCACCGTCCGAGCTGAGGACTACAATGTCCAGTTGGCCGTCGCCGTTTGCGTCCACGACCGCGACGGCAGCAACCGTGCCAACGGCGCTCGGCAGGTCTGCAACATGAAAGTCACCGGAGCGATCATTAAGAAAGACGGACAGATTGCCGGAGTCGGATCGAGTCACAGCGTCTGGATCTCCATCGTTATCGAGGTCCGCCCAGACGAAGTCACGCACGTTTCTCTTCTCACCAAGTAAGTACTGCAGCTTGAACGTGCCGTCTCCATTATTTCGTAGTGCGTGGACGCCTCCCTCAATCGGAGCAACCATTAGGTCCAGGTCGCCATCAAGATCGAAGTCCGCCGCCCAACCTCCAAGGTAGCTACTAAAGTAAGCGGTGTCAGTAAGTCGTGCTTTGGCAGTTACGTCGGTGAACTTGCCGTCCTTCCCTTGCTGGTAAAGGTTGATTCCAGACCCGCCAATTAGGGAGAGGTCCGTGAGTGAGTCGCTGTTGAGGTCGGCGGCCACCAGGCGGTCCACCACCGCCGGCTTGCGCCCTCCGGCAACCTGAATAGCCTGATCTGAGCCAAGCAGGGTGATAGCACCCATGTTCGAGGTGAGAAGTGTCGGCTTGCCGTCCGCGGTGAGGTAGACGACAGCCGCACCTCCCCAATTCGGCATCTCCGAAATCACTGTGGATTCCGCGAAGGCCAGTCCTGTGTCTGGCGGCGCGACGTCCGGGGGCGGATTCGGCAGCATGATGAGAAGTCGAATCGGCTCGCCCACCACTCCCGACGGAGCCTTGAGCGCAACGATGTCGGATTTGTACTTCTCCACCGGCTTGAGGAGGTTTTGCAGGAACATCGCCGTGGTGGCGGCGAGACTCGTGTCCTTGGTCTCAACCGCCTTCTTGAAGTCCGCGAAGCGTTCCTGGGCTTGTTGTGGCCAGGCTGGGGACGCACCGGTTAATGTAGCAACGATTGGGGCCAGGGCCGCAGCGTCGCCGGCTTTGGAGGCCACGCGAGCCAGATCGAGGCGCGCGACAAGGTTCGCAGGGTGCTCGACCACAATGTTCTCAAGCAGCGACTTGGCCTCCGTCTCCCCGCCCGCCTCCTGAAGCAAGTGTTCGACTAGCGCGTACTTTGCGCGGAGGTTCTTTGGGTCCAGCTCGACTGCCTTGTGGAAGCTCACTCCTGCCTCGGTCGGCTTGTTCAGTCGGCTGTGCAGAAGGCCGATGAGAAAATGGATGCGCCCGTCGTTTTGCGCCAGGGATCGGGCTGTCTCGAAGTGCTTCTCCGCATCGGGCAGCCTATCGGAGCGCATATCGAGGATGCCGATGTTCGCCCAGATCGCCGGCTCACCACGTGCGATCTTGGACGCAGCTGTCAATTCGGTTAAGGCTCGGTCGTTGCTTCCCGCCTCCAGCGCCGCCACCCCTACGTAGAAAGCCCGGACTGCCTGGCCATACTCCTTCGACTTCACGTCCGGAAGCGGGTCTGCCTTTTTTTCGCATGAGCCTCCCGAGATCAGCAGGCCGCCCACGAGAGTGAGCAGAAACAAACCAAGCGAATGTAGGCCGGAAGTGGGTGCAAGTCGTGTCATGTCGTGTCCTGTGCGCGCCTCGTCTGCGCGCGCTGCCCAGAGGGGGTAATATGTGCAGAATTCACCGGAATGTGGCGCAGAACCTGTCTGGCAGCAATGCGGAGTGCGGCGCGTTCGTCCAACGCATTCCTTGCATCTATACGGCTGCATGCGGGTTTTCTGTTCCAGAACCAAGCGGATGCGCCGACAAGCCTCCTTACCCAATGAGAGATATGACCCCAAACCCAACGAGAAGTTCGCAAGAGCAGTTTAACCGACAAGCCGCTCATTACGATCAGCAGTGGAACCACTGGAACCGGGAATCGCTCGACTGGATGCTCAGCCGGCTTCCGGAAGCCAGAGGCTCATCGCTCGACATCGCCACCGGCACGGGCTTCACGGCTCTTGCCCTTGCCGCGCACTTCGACACGGTTACTGCCGTCGACATCTCTACGGGCATGCTGGCGCAAGCGCGGAGCCGCGCGTCAGCGCAAGACATCTCGAATGTAACGTTTATTGAGTCGGCTGCCGAGTCTCTGCCGTTCGAGGATGAGACCTTCGACCTGGTCACCTGTCGCATCGCTGCGCATCACTTTGAGAATGTGCAGAGCTTCCTTTCTGAGGCGCACCGCGTGCTGAAGCCCTGCGGGACGTTCCTGATGGCCGACACCACCGTTCCGGACGATGACTTGGCCGCAGCGGATTGGCAGAATCGTGTTGAGGCGGTGCGGGACACATCGCACGTTCGCAACTTGCCTCCCTCGGAATGGCGGTCACTCGTTCAGGCAGCAGGCTTCACAGTTGACGAGGTTGAAACAACCGGTGGCGCTATTCGCGCCGGCCTGGAGGACTGGCTGCTGAAGTCTGGGTGTGAGGGCGACGAAGCCGATCGGGTGAGACACGCCTTTGCCACTGCTCCTGCAGAAGTTGTGCTGGCATTTCACATTGAGACTGCCGCCGGCGGTGCAGTTGAGTTCTCATGGATGCGCGTCGCGCTCCGCGCCCACAAGCCAACCTAGACGCGACACTGTTCAGATAACAACTTGGATCGCATCCTTCGACTGCGCCTCGATACGACTGAGGCGCGCTCAGGACGAACGGATTCGGCTAAGCAAACAGTTTCGGACCGGCGTTGAATTCAGGTCATGATTGGAGGCTGACTCATGGCAGTGCTCAAGCTGAACATTAACGGCAAGGTGCGCCAGGTGGACGTGGATCCGGAAATGCCCCTCCTCTGGGTGCTCCGTGACACGCTCGGCATGTGCGGCACTAAGTACGGCTGCGGCATCATGGAGTGCGGCGCTTGTACGGTCCATATCGACGGCGACCCCATCAAGTCTTGCGGCGCAACGGCCGAGAGCGCGGTCGGCAAGAAGATCATCACCATCGAGGGTTTGGGCGCCGCCGGAGATCACCCGGTGCAGACCGCCTGGATTGCCGAGGACGTCCCTCAGTGCGGATGGTGCCAGGTGGGAATGGTCATGGCTGCCTCCGCATTGCTCAAGAAGAAACCAAATCCGACCGACGCCGACATCGACGCGGCCATGTCTCGCAACATCTGCCGCTGCGGCACCTACCCCAGAATTCGCAAGGCCATCAAGCGGGCTGCCGCAGCCAGGAGCGCCAAATGAACCGGATACATAGGCTGACGCGGCGCGAGGCGCTGCAGCTCGGTTTCGGGAGCGCTGCAGGTTTAGTGCTTGGCGTTCGCACGGAGGGGCAAACCAAGCGCCCAGCGGGAAAGACAGCACTCCAGGCGTCTGCTTTGCATTCGCTTGGCGCATTTGTGCAGATTACCACTCAGGGCGATGTGTTGATCGCATGTTCGCGCCCAGACTCTGGTCAAGGCGTTCGCACCTCCCTTGCGATGCTGGTGGCGGAGGAGCTGGACGCGGACTGGACTCGAACTCGGGTGATTCAAGCGCCGTTCGACCGAAAGTATGGACCCATGGATGTGGCGGGGAGCAGCAGCGTCCGCTCCCGGTGGACGGCGTTGCGCCAGGCAGGCGCCGTTGGCCGGAGCCTGCTAGTAGAGGCGGCCGCAAAGCAGTGGTCCGTAAATGCGTCTGAGTGTACAGCCTCTCGCGGAGTGGTCACCCACCCACCGTCGTTGAGGAAAGCGCAATACGGCCAACTTGTCGCTGGTGCCTCGAAGCTGCCAGCCCCGCAATCGGCGCCCCTCAAGAAAGCCTCGGAGTTTCACATAATCGGCAAATCCAAGCGGGCCGTAGACACACCTGCGAAGGTGCGCGGCACAGCCGTGTTTGGCATGGACGTGCGAGTGCCTGGGATGCTCTATGCGGTGGTCGCGAGATGCCCGGTCTTCGGCGGCAAGGTTGCTAAGTTCAAACCGGACGCAGCGCTCAAGGTGAAGGGCGTGCAGCAGGTGTTCGAGATTCCCTCAGGTATTGCCGTAGTGGCCGACAACACGTGGACCGCAGCTCGAGGTCGAGATGCCCTGGAGGTCGAATGGCATGAGGGATTAGCGGCTGCAGAGAGCTCCGCCTCCATTCGTGCCGGTTGCGTCAACGCGCTCGCTGAAGCGAAGACCCTGCGAACATCAGGTTCAGCCCCGGCCAGCGGACCCAATACACTGCTGGAGGCTGTCTATGAGGTTCCCTTCCAAGCTCACGCTGCGCTCGAGCCGCTCTCCTGCACGGTGGATGTCCGACCTGATCGGTGCGAGATATGGGCCAGCACCCAGTTTCCCTCAACTGTTCATGCGGACGCCTGCCGGCTTCTCAATCTGCCTAAAGAGGCCGTGAAGCTGAACATCCCGCTCCTGGGAGGCGCGTTCGGGCGCGGAACCAACTCGAACTTCGCCAGCGAGGCGCTGGAGGTCGGCAAGCGGCTGGGGAAGCCGGTTAAGGTCGTCCACATGCGCGAGGACGACATTCGGCACGACTACTATCGCCCGGCAAGCCTCCACAAGGTGTCCGTTGGACTAGACGCAGATTCCAAGCCTGTCTCCTGGACGCATACGTTTGCAAGTCCGTCGATCTGGGGCTACTACGACCCGAAAACTCCGATGCCGCAGATGACCGAGACCGACGGCGCGATTGATATGCCCTATGCGTTTCCGCACGTTCAGGTGAAGTATGCCTATGTACCCTCCGGCGTACCTCGCGGGTTCTGGAGGTCGGTAGCCCACACTCCGAATGCCTGGGTCGTAGAGTGCATGATAGATGAGATTGCTGCCGCCACCAAACAGGACCCGCTCAGGCTGCGCCTGGACCTGCTGACCGGCGCCGAGATAACCGGCCTGCCGCCCTTCGTGCAGAAGCCGGATGCGAAGCGCCTACGAAGCGTGCTGGAGCTTGCTTCGGACAAGGCGAACTGGGGTCGTCCCATGCCTCCACGCAGCGGAAGAGGAATAGCGGTCCACGCATCGTTTGGCAGCTACTGCGCACAGGTGGCAGAGGTTGCGGTGGACAACGATGGCAATGTGAAGGTCACCCGGTTCGTCTGCGCCATAGATTGCGGCTTCGCGGTCAATCCCGACGGAGTGCGCGCGCAGATGGAGGGCGGTATCGCCTTCGGCCTAACCGCAGCGCTGAAGGGCGCCATCACTATCGACCAGGGCCGCGTGAAGCAGTCGAACTTCCACGACTACCCCATGTTGCGCATCAATGAGATGCCCGCCGTCGAGGTACATCTGATTCAAGGCTCGGAGGAGCTAGGGGGCGTGGGCGAGACCGGCGTGCCTCCGGCTGCGCCTGCGCTGTGCAACGCCATCTTCTCGGCCACGGGCAAGAGGGTGAGGAAGCTGCCCATTCGGACGCGGGACTTGAGGGTATAGCGTGATGGCAGTTTGAAGTAAGTCCGGCTGCAGACTGCAATGAATGGATCGGCGAGGTGACGCATACGATTGGAGCATGCGCCGTACCACAAGGAGGGGCGGCCCATTCGGTCTGAACGGATAGCAATTAGACAAGCAAAGAGCGTAAAAGAATTTTGTGCTATCGTAAAGAATACGCTTGACACACCTTGAGAGTAGGCGTGTCCTTTGATTACTATGATCCGAATTGGGGGTTAAGACTTACGCCAGCGTCATTCCGCTGGATCGCGGTGCCCTGGATATTCTTCACTGGGTCCCGCAACCTGGCCCTCACCGTCTCGAAGAACGGACCTGCACATGCGCATTTCACAATGTGAACTCTGTCTTCCTTTAGATCGCTCCCAGCGGCCACGTCCGATCTTGGTTATTCTCTCGCTTGTTCCTTCTAGCAGCGCGATCTACCGTTGCGCGCCGAGAGACGGAATTCGGTGTGGCGAGAGGCATTGCTTGCAAATGGCGGGCGGTAGCCTGAGGCATCTGCTGACCCGAAAATCGGAGGTGCGGTGATGGGAATGGGACCCTGGGGCGATAGGTGACTGGATACATCCGGAGGTTGGGGTTATGCGAGCGTTGGATCTGTTGTTTGGGCGCGGGATGCTCGTTGGGGCATTAGTGTTGCTTGTGGGATGCGTTGTGGAGGTTAAGCGGTCCAACATGAAGCGGAGTTCTAGTGATGGTGAGAACACTGGACAAGCGCAGAGTCCCGCCAAGGGCTCATCAACCACGCTTGGAGCGCAGCCTGGTGATGTTCGCTATGACATTATAGGACTTGGGCTTATGCACAGTGTCAGCGACATAAGCAACGATGGCGACGTGGTCGGCCAGAGCTTTAATCAAGATGGCGTCTCGCAAGGTGCCTACTGGAAGCAAGGAAAGCTCACATACTTAGGTGCTGGTGGCTTCCGAATCAGCACTGCTAGGAGCGTGGGAGTGAAGGGTACGGTAGTTGGTCGTGTCATAGGAGACAGTGGCCGGACGCTCGTCTCAAAGGCCGTAATGTGGCGAGATGGCAGGTTAGACATGCTACCAGGGCTGCCAACCGCCAGCGACAGCATGGCGAACAGTGTTAACGAACTGGGTCAGATTGTTGGCTCGGTGGATCGTGCGCGCGGCCTAACAGGCCGTCGCGCGTGCCTATGGCAAGGTGGGAAGGTGTTCATGTTGGCTTCGCTTCCAGGCTCCATTGAGACCGGCGCAAATAGCATAAACAATGTAGGTCAGGTCGTGGGAGTGTCTAGCGATAACACATCAGGTGAGGTTGCGTGTTCATGGGACGGTGGGCGAGTCGTGAGCATTCATCCCGCGAAAGCCACGAAGAGTGTAGCTATGGATATCAATGATAGTGGTGCGGTAGTGGGTTGGTTTGCAGCGGGGACGTTCGGCCATCGTGTTAGGCGTGCGTTCCTTTACCAAGGCGGTAGGCACGTAACACTCGAGGCTCCTCCCGCGCATGACCGCACTGAGGCATATAGTATCAACGACTCTATGCAGGTCGTAGGGTTATCCGGGCATATCGGCAGCGCTGACAGCACAGCCGTCCTTTGGACTGGCGGACAGGTAGTTGACCTAAATAGCCGCGTGGATCCAAACGCTGGTTGGACCCTAGACATCGCTGCGGCGATTAATGACCGTGGAGAGATCGTGGGAATCGGACACTATCACGGGGACCTACGGGCATTTGTAATAAGACCGAGAAGATGACGAGTAGTGGCTGCACGGAGTACTGCGCGCAGGTGGCCGAGGTTGCGGTGGACAACGACGGCAACGTGAAGGTCACACGGTTCGTCTGCGCCATAGACTGCGGCTTCGCGGTCAATCCCGAGGGAGTACGCGCGCAGATGGAGGGCGGTATCGCGTTCGGCCTCACCGCCACGCTGAAGGGCGGCATCACCATCGACCAGGGCCGCGTGAAGCAGTCGAACTTCCACGACTACCCGATGCTGCGCATCAATGAGATGCCCGCCGTCGAGGTGCATTTGCTTCAGGGCTCGCAGGAGCCTGGAGGAGTGGGAGAGACTGGTGTTCCTCCGGCTGCGCCGGCACTGTGCAACGCCATCTTCGCTGCCACGGGCAAGCGGGTGAGGAAATTGCCTATTCGCACGAGGGATTTGAGGGCTTAAGCCTGTCGGTATCTTATCAGATTCCATTACAAAAGCTGATCTGTTGCCGCACTCGCCAACCGGTCAGGAGGTCAACACAATGACACGCAGGGGAGCATCCAATCTACAGGCAGTCGGTGTGGCAGTTGCGTGCCTACTGTTGTTTGGCATATTCAAGTTTTACTGGTCGTATCAGGTCTCGTCGTTCGTCTTGGCAGTCTATCCAGGCTTAAGTCGAGCCGAGGTGATTGCCAGGGTCGGTCCTCCCAGGCTACTTCTGCTGCCAGGACAAGAGGACCGGCTTGGTCCACAGTCCGGGTACTATCCTGAGTCTCCTTACAAGATCGAGCAGGAGGCGTTGGTTTATCGGCGAGTTGTTTACCGGTTCGTTGTCTACCTTAATGCGCAGGGGCGTGTCGCGCATGTGATCACTCAGATGACCTGAGGGCTCGGTATCGACGGAAAAGGTGGAGGTGGAAGGACTACATGTACCAATGCCGAACCCCACAACCAAAGCCAC
This sequence comes from bacterium, assembly GCA_009885735.1. Classification (GTDB taxonomy): domain Bacteria; phylum Armatimonadota; class Chthonomonadetes; order Chthonomonadales; family CAJBBX01; genus VFKD01. The sequence continues at coordinate 7,812 of VFKD01000440.1, read as the reverse complement.
TGTCCAAAAGTACTGACAGCCCTACGCTACCACGCTCGGCGCTGCTAACGAGACGCGTCAGCGCCAAGTTGAATTGGTTAACTACCTAGGTTTACAACCAGGGTTCACCTCCGGTTGAACAGGAGCCAGGGCAGATGAAGAGGTCACGGGCAGTAGTATTCGCATGTCTGATTGGGGCAATGGTGATTGCGGCGATTGTGTGGAGTCGCGTCGGCAAGCGCGCGCCTCCCCATCTGCCATTGATCGAGTCCGATGAGACTCGCGTGATTGCGGTTGCGAAGCAGCACCTAGGGAACACACCTGCCTTTCTCGGTGCTCGCTATGACGTACAGAGGGAGTCCGACGGATGGTCCGTTTATGTCATCTGGGCTGCTAATGGCTATCCTGCTAAGGATCCTAGGGCGATGTTTGAGCCGGGCTCTCACTGCGTACTACACATCGATTCCTCGTTGAAGGTTGTCTCGATGGTACCTGGATTATAGTGTGAATAGGCGGAGAATATTGACTTGCTGGCCGACGCAAATAATTGATCCGCCCGCCGGCTACTGGACCAAAGTTGTCTGCAAACCGTCTTTCCCTAGGGAGCGAGTCCCCTACCACCCTCTCCCCGCCAACCTCTGCTTCTCGTCGAGGCTGCGGGCGTCAATGGAGAGCATCGGCTCGCCGAGACCTTCCGAAGCCTCCGCGACCATCTCGGGATTGTCGAAGTACGTGCAGGCCGTCACTATCGCCTTAGCGCGTGCGCGCGGGTCGGACGACTTGAAGATGCCGCTCCCCACGAACAGCGCCTCGGCCCCAAGCTGCCGCATGAGCGCGGCGTCTGCCGGAGTGGCAATGCCGCCGGCAGAGAAGTTCGGGACGGGTAGGCTGCCGGTCTCGTGACACTCCACCACCAGGTCGTAGGGCGCCTGCAGCTCCTTGGCGGCGGTCATCAGCTCCTCGCGAGGAGTGGCCTGCAGCCGCTTGATGCCTCCCACTACCGCACGCATGTGCCGCACGGCTTCGACCACGTCGCCGGTTCCCGCCTCGCCCTTCGTTCGCATCATCGCGGCGCCCTCGCCAATGCGGCGCAGCGCCTCTCCGAGGTTGCGGCAGCCGCATACGAAGGGGACCTTAAAGCTGTGCTTATAGATATGAAACTCTTCGTCCGCCGGAGTCAGCACTTCGCTCTCGTCGATGAAGTCCACTCCCAGCGCCTCGAGTATCTGAGCTTCCGCGATGTGCCCTATGCGCGCCTTCGCCATCACGGGAATCGAGACCGCCTTCATGATCTCCTTGATCATCCGAGGGTCGGACATTCGGGCCACTCCGCCGTTCACGCGAATGTCGGCAGGCACTCGCTCGAGAGCCATCACGGCGCACGCGCCGGCCTCTTCGGCAATCTCGGCCTGATCTGGAGTTACGACGTCCATAATGACGCCGCCCTTCAGCATCTCGGCAAGGCCCACCTTCGTCCGCCAGGTGGATCGAACGGTCTCTGCGGTGCTCATCGTGGTTCACCTATGGTACGGCTCTCATCACCGTTGTTTAGTGGTAGATTATACCTGTGAGGGTGCTGCGGGCCGTCAGCAGGTGGCGCGAAGCGCGGATACGCGCACTTGTCTCGTCTACTGGTTGTAAGATGAGCCGGTGATGTCACAAATGCTCTGGGTTACCCTGAGCAGAAAATCGTGGCAAGATACGCTGTACACATCGATTCGGATTCCTACACCCCGAGGAGGGCTTCAGTCTTGAATTATCGCTTTTTGTTGGCAGCAGCAAGCATCTTGGCAGCCGCCGTAGGCTCCCAGGCGCAAGACATCAACCTCGGTGAGGGCAGGCCGCAGATTGCGCTTCCACGCATGGCGGGCGCGAACCTGCAGACGCTCGTACTGCGCCGCCCAGAAGTACAGAAGCACCTCGATCTGAACCTTAATCAGCGAAACACCCTTAGCGAGATACTGGACCCTGCAAAGGGAGGCCGGTTCGCCATTCAGGTCGAGAGCGGTCCACATGCGAGCGACAAGTCACCGGAGGAGCAGATAAGGGAGCAAGTGAACACTCAGGAGACGAACCGCGATCTGCTGCTCCGGAATGTCCTCACCGAGAGTCAAGTCAAGCGCCTGCACGAGCTTACACTGCAGTGGCGCGGTCCGATGGCTATTGCGGATGACCGCCTCACCAAGTCGATGAGCATTTCGAAGGAAGCGCGCGCGGCGGCTGCTAAAGCCACGGCAGCATACGAGGAGGTAAAGAGCGCGGTGATGCAGCGACTCGCGAAGGTTAACGAGGAGAGCCCGGGCGCGATATCGGTTCGGCTGGACCTCAGCGAGCTGGACAATCCGCTCTCGCCAAACTACAAGGAGCTCGACGCTGCGCGAGACCGCGCTGAGGCGAAGATTCTCGCGGCACTATCATCGCTAGAGAAGGCAGCCTGGCGAGCGGCGAAGGGGGAGCCGTTCACGTTCAGGTCAGACAAGCGCGGAACGCGGTTCTAGAGAGGCTTCGCCTCAAACCGACAGTTGCAGGTGGTTCCGAGACGCACCGCGCGTGGCTGAATACCCGGAAGGATGTGCCTACCGTGTTACGATTGCGAGTACTGTCCTGTATTGTCATTCTGAGCGGAGGTTCAGCCGCTCCGAACCGCAATCGAAGAATCCGGCTGTATTATTGCAAACGCCGCTGGACCCTTCGACTCCTCGACGGTACGGCTGTCGAGGGCTCAGGGTGACAGTGATGGGCCAGTGCATTGGACGGCCATTTGCACCGTAGGTCATAACGTGACAGAACTGCAACATCTCTTCCGACTCAAGACGTCTAGCCGTTCGGCAGCAGCACGCTCTTCGCGATTGCAAGGCTGTCCATCGTCTTGAAGGCGTTCTCCCAGTCGGTTAGCGGGAAAGATCGCCGAATTGCGCCGGGAGTGACCTGTCCGCGGGCATAGAGCCCCAGAACGCGCTCCCACGTCTTCCAGTTGTGGCTGAAGCTGCCCTGAAGCCGGGCGGCTTTCGCCACAAGCGGATCGAGCGACACGCCGACCGGCTCCTTGCCCCAGCCGATCTTCGTGATCTGACCAAGCTGGCGGACCATCTCCATGCACGGCGCCAGAGCCTGCGACACGCCGGTGCAGTCGATCACCAGGTGCGCGCCAAAGCCATCCCCAATCGTCCGAGCAGCCTCCGCTGCGTTCTCGAGATCAACCGCGATAGCCCTCGTCGCTCCGAGGCTCTTCGCCAGTTCGAGGCGAGCCGTATCCTTGGACGTCCCGAGCATCCACAGCTCGCCTGGGCTGCCCAGCTTGGCCATCATTAGAGCCATCAGGCCGATGGTTCCCGGCCCCATCACCACTACGAAGTCTCCCGGCTGGATATGCGACAGCTCCAGCACTGCCTGGGCCGCCACGCACCCCGGCTCCGTGAGGCAGGCATCCTCGAACGGCAGCCCTTGCGGGATGCGGTGAAGGCAGCGCTCCGGCACGCGCACATACTCTGCCATCGCGCCGTCGACCCCGTATCCGAAGCCTAGGCGGTTCGGGCAGACGTTGTAGAAGCCAGATCGGCAGTAGACGCAACGACCGCAGATAGAGGCTGCGGTCTCGCTAACCACCCGGTCCCCCTCCTTGTAAGCTGTCACATCCTTGCCGGTTTGCGCGATGACGCCGCCAAACTCGTGACCCAGGGTTACAGGGTAGTTGACGTGCCACGAGTGCGAGGCATGCCACTGGTGCAGGTCGCTTCCGCACACACCTACGCCACGGACCTGCAGCAGAACATCGGTCGGCCCGATCTCCGGCACGGGGCGCTCCTGCATCTCCACGGCAAAAGGCTTTCGCTCGACATTCACTACAGCTAGCATTTGAAGCTCCTTACAATTGGGCCGGTCATAGGCCGGCCGTTTTCCAGATCGAGTCGAGCGACTGGCGTGCCCATGTCGCGCCGTTGCCGAACGGCTCGGGAGTGACTGGACCGTCATAGCCGATCGTGCGCAGCGCGCCGAGGAACCCGGCGATGTCGATGACGCCGGTTGCTCCGGGCATCGCACGCTGATTATCTACATACTGGTCAAGCGACACCCCGGGCGGCGCATCGTTGACATGCACGTAGACAACCTGCTCAGGCCGAAGCGCCTCTATCTGCTCCACAGTTCCTCCAGACGTGTGCCAGTGCCAGCAGTCGAGAAGCAGGCCCATGTTTGGCCCGATCTCCTCGCACATCTCCAGCATTGCCTTCATCGTGTGGATGAACGGGTACTTCTGGCTCGTCCAAAGCGTCTTGGGACCAATGAACTCAAGGCCGAAGGTGCAGCCGTGGTCTAGGAGAATCTCTGAGATGGGCCGGAACCGGTCGATATAGAACTTGCGATTCTCCTCAAATGGGCGCACGTCCGAACACGGCATGATCCAGGTCATAGTTCGACGGCAGTCGATGTCCGATGCGGCAGCCGCCAGCCTAGGCAGCTCCTCCAGCCCCTTGATCCACGCCGATTCGTCACCGCGAAAGTCGATGGGCATTCCCCACCCTGCGGGGCGAATGCCGGCCTCGGAGAAGTAGGCGCGCACCTTCTCCCGCCCTTGGTTGTCGATGAGGTCCGCCACGTCAGCAATGCCAACCTCTACACCGTCGAAGCCGCTCTCGCGGGCAAGCTTGATCGCATCGAGCATTCCATCGACTTTCACTCCGACCGCGCCGGGACTTAACGCTTTGTACAATTCCACGTCTCCTCAATCACATTGTGCGCAGGCATGCAGCACTCTCTTTTGTTCGACTCCGCAGGCCGCTACTCCTGTCGGGGAGGTGAGCCCAGACAAACCTAGAACCTAGGGCCAGCCATCAATCCTTCTGCTGCGGAGAGTTACATGACCCAGATTCTGTACCGTTCGTTTGTCACGACCATCGGTCTGGCCTGGATCATGGGAGGTAGTTCGAGTTCCGACGCGCAGCCAGCCGACCGCGAATGGCCTCAAACACGCGCCGAGAGAACCGCCTACCAAGAGACCAGCAGCTACGCAGACGTGATTGGATTCATTGAGGAACTGCAGGCGAAGGGCGCGAGCCTCTCGCTGAGGTACATTGGATCGAGCGACTCCGGCAAGCGCATTCCTCTCGTTATCCTGGCGAACCCGCCCATCACGACGCCCAGCGAGGCTAGGCGTCTCGGTAAGCTCGTCGTCTACGTTCAGGCGAACATCCATGCGGGAGAGGTCGAAGGCAAAGAGGCCTCCCTCATGCTCATGCGCGACCTGTGCAGGCAGCCCACTGCGCTCACTCGCAATCTCGTTCTGCTCTTTGCACCCATCTACAACATCGACGGCAACGAAGCGCTTGGACACGGACCGCGAACGAGATCCTCTCAAAACGGCCCTGGACGAATTGGGCAGCGCGGCAACGGCAAGGGGCTGGACCTAAACCGCGACGGCGTGAAGGCTGAAACTCCCGAGATGCGCGGAGCGCTTGCCCACATCTATACCACATGGGACCCCGACGTGATGCTGGACCTTCACACAACCAACGGTACTCGTCATGGCTATCCGCTCACGTATGCGCCACCGCTAAACCCGAACACCGACCCGCCCGTGCTGGAACTCTCGCGCAATATGGTGGGCGATATTCGCAGGAAGCTCCGCAAGTCGTCCGGTCTTGAGCTTCAAGACTACGGCAATGTTGAAGGCAGCGGCTCAGCGCGCGCTTGGCGGACCGTAGCGCCTGAGCCACGATACCTCACCAACTATGTGGGTCTTCGAAATCGGCTTGCGTTTCTCTCGGAGGCGGCCAGCTTCCTGCCGTTCAAAACACGGGTGGACGTGACCTACAAGTTCGTGGAGGCAATTCTCAGGGAGTGCTCCGATTCGTCCATCCGTATCTCCAGAGCAATTCGCGAGGCCGACGCTCGCTGCGTGCGCCTAGGTGGTGCGAGCGCTGGTGAGACTCAGCTCGGCGTGCGCTTCGAGATGGCTGATCGGGGCAGCGAGTCCATCCCCATTGAGAAGACTGCACCAGGTGAAACCGTGAACCATATGGCCGCTCCAACTGCGTTCGAGTGGCTGCGAATGCCGGTTTACGACCGCTTCAAGGTATCACGCACCGCAAGCCTGCCCGCAGCCTATCTCATGCCTGCCGAGTGTACCGCAGCGGTTCACCTATTGAGGCGCCACGGCGTAGTCGTTGAGCGCATCGGCGCATGGTCTGGTCCTGTACGGGAGTTCACTGTAACGGAATCCGACGAAGCGCGCAGCGCTTTTCAGGGGCATCGGCTCGTTCGGCTGGAAGGTCGCTTCACCGAGGCGCAAGTGAGTGTCCCTGCGGGCGCCTACCTGGTGCGAACAGGGCAGCCTCTTGCTCGACTGATCTTCCTCCTGCTTGAGCCCGAAAGCCTCGACGGTTTGGGAGCATGGCAACTGCTGGGCTGGGAGGCGAAGGTCGGCGCACGCTTCCCCATCCGCAAGGTGCTCGTACCGGTGCTGGCGTCCTCCGAGCAGGTTCCCTAGATCGGGTACCATGGACAAGCCGGACCACCTTCCCTTCGCCGGCACACGAGAGGCGCATGCGCTACCAGCTCGACGCTCCGATAATCTCCCACGAGCAAATTGCAGACTGTGAGTACGAGATCACGGTGGAAGCGCCGGAAGCAGCCCGTGATGCGCGCCCCGGTCAGTTTGTACAGGTCCTCTACGACCAGAGCTACAATCCATTCACTCGCAGGCCGTTCAGTGTCTACCGCGTCGATCTCGCCCGTGGAACCTTCTCGATTGTCTACCTGGCGCGAGGTGTCTTTACGCTCGGGATGCGCCGCAAGCGTGCCGGCGAAGTTCTCAGCATCATCGGGCCACTTGGCAACAGCTATTTGCAGGATGCAAGACCCGATTGTCAGCACCTCTTGGTAGCCGGCGGAGTTGGCGCCCCTCCCCTCTACTTTTTGGCCTCCGAGATGGTGCGAAACGGGATGGACCCGAGACGAATTACCGTGATCAACGGGGCGCGGAGCGAGAACCTGCTGGTTGCTGTTCGCGAACTGAACGCACTCGGAGTCGACCTTCGACTTGTCACCAACGACGGTTCCGCGGGCGCGACCGGGCTTGTGACAGACCTTCTTGCAAGCGAAATTCAGATCCCGCAAACGTACACAGTTGTATACACCTGTGGCCCTACTCCGATGCTCCGGGCCGTCTCGGACATGTGCATGTCCGCAGGCGTACCCTGCCAAGTGTCGGTCGAGACGATGATGCCGTGCGGCATTGGCGTCTGCATGGGCTGCGTGGTGAAGATACGCGATGCGGGTGAACCAGACGGCTTCGCGATGCTGCGATCGTGCTACGACGGGCCGGTCTTCTCGGCGGAGGATATCCTATGGGAGTAGCAACCACCCTGCGAGCGGCAGCAGTGCAGATGGACGTGAGGTTCCGCGACCTCGATCACAATCTAACCCGAGTTCTGGAGCGCCTGAACGAGGCTGTGGCCAACGGCGCTCGGCTCGTCGTCTTTCCAGAGTGCTGCCTCTCAGGCTACTGCTTCACCAGCCTGGAGGAAGCGAGGCCTTTTGCGCTTTTAGAGGAGGACGAGCGACTGAACCAGTTCGCCGCGGCTTGCTCGGAGATGAACGTGACGGGAGTTCTAGGTTTTCTCGAAGTGGACGCAACAGGCGCTTGCTTTAACAGTGCGTTGATAGCAGTACCCCTATCTCACGATCGCGACGGTGCAATGGTGAGCGTTTATCGCAAGACACATCTTCCTACCCTGGGAGTGGACCGATTCGTCTCGAAGGGAACCAGCCTTGAGCCTACGCCTGCGTCGTGGGGATCGCTGGGAACCTTGATTTGCTACGATGTGCGGTTTCCCG
>VFKD01000653.1 GCA_009885735.1 bacterium | reverse complement strand
GGGCGTCCCGCCCGTGGACGATCATGCCCGAGACGCGCATGCCACACCTGCCTCCACGGAGCTCGGGCGTCCCGCCCGCCACGGCTGTAGCAGCGCGAGAACGTTTCAGATGCCATGGAGCGCGGGCGTCCCGCCCGCCACGGCTGTAGCAGCGCGAGAACGTTTCGGTTGCCACGGAGCGCGGGCGTCCCGCCCGCCAAGGCTGTAGCTGCCCTAGAGCGGTACAGTTGCCGCCAGTCAGAATAGCCATGCGCCCGAGACGGGCGCGCTCCGATGGTCTCCCGTAAACCTTCATGCGCGAGACGCGCGTGCCACGCACCAGGCCACGGAGAGCGGTGCGTCTGCCACGGAGCACCGTGAACCATCATGCGCGAGACGCGCATGCCACGCACCAGGCCACGGAGCGCGGACGACCCGCCCGCCACGGCTGAAGCGGTGCGGCGACGGTACCGTTCTGCGACACTGGGCCTACTTTTGCGCCCGAGACGGGTGCGCTCCGACGGCCTAGTCTTCTGCTCCATTCAGGCGCGCTCCGATGGTTTCCCGTAAACCTTCATGCGCGAGACGCGCATGCCACGGAATGCGGGCGGCTCGCAATCCTCGACCCCTAGGACGGAGCGCGGGCGTCCCGCCCGCCACGGCTGATGCGGTGCGGCGACGGTACGGTTGCCGACGGTGTGCCTGCTTTTGCGCCCGAGACGGGCGCGCTCCGAGTGCCCCCCGCAGAAAGGGTGCACCGCTCGTCAAACCACCAACACAAACAACAGCGGCATCGGCCCCAAGGACCGATGCCGCCGTATGTTACGGGTTACTTACTGCCAACTGCCTACTGCCAACTGCCTACTGCCTACTGCCCCGGCATCTGCAGTGTGGGAAGCCCGGTAGCAGCGGGCGCGACAAAGTTCTTGATCTTTGCCTTGCCCACCATCTCTTGAACGAACGCCTGCACGCGCGACTTTGTAAACGTTTGCAGAGCGGTCTCACGCTCGGCGGGAGTGCAGTCCTTGCCCACGCGGTCCACTCGAATGAGGTGCCATCCAAACTGCGTCCGAACGGGCTCGCTCGTCTTGCCCGCGGCGAGCCCGAACGCCGCCTTTTCGAACTCGGGAACCATCTGCCCACGAATGAAGACTCCCAGCTTGCCCTCCTGGAACTTGCTTTGGTCGTCGGAATGGGTCTTGGCCGCAAGCTCGAACGTGATCTTGCCTGCCTTGATATCCGCGAGGACGCCGTCCATCTTCTTCTTGGAGTCTGTGAACGCCTTCTCAGGATCCGTTGGCGGCTGCGGCGCGGGTGGTGCGCCGGGCGCAACCGGCGCCGGTTGATCGGCCGCCGCGCGAATGAGGATGTGGCGGGCCTCCACGTAGTCATCATTGGTGAGAGTGTGGCCCACCTTCTTTTCGTGGTCCTGAATGATCATCTTCTCCAGCAGAATCGACGCAATCACTCCGTCCCGCACCGCCTGAACGCGGTAGCCGAGCGTGCTGAGTACCTTTGCGTCGGACATAGTTGCGGGAAGGTGCATTTGCTTTCGCGCTGTGTCGATCGACTTCTTGAACTGAGCGTCGACTTGAGGAGGAGAAGCGGTGATTTTGCGGCGCTTGGCCTCTTGCGCAATCACTACCTGGCGGATTTTGTTCTCGACCGCCGCAATGATAGTCTGCGACTTGTCTGCATAGATGAAGTCGATCAGCTCCTGGCGCGAGAGAGCAATGGGCTTGCTGCCTGCAGCCATCATCTTCTTGAGAAGCAGCGTGCCCACCGAGGCTGCCACGGGCCTCTGCTTGTCTGCATACTGTGGGTTGCCCGCGTTGATGCGCGCCATCTGGTCGGCGATTAGCTCGGTGGCGAGGTCGTTTCGACCGATGACCTGGCCGTTCACAATGGCGGCAGGCTCGGGCTTTGCGGCTTTGGCGGCTTGGATTGGCTTGGGTTGATGCGCGGCGGTGGCGGCTCCGCACACGGCAGCAGCGGCCAATACGCTCAGCGTGGCCGCGCTCCTATTCAGCATGGAATACAGTCTCCTTCCGGGTCTGGGTTTTGGGGGTACGCCGGTAATGTTAGCCGATTGACGAGGGAAAATGCAACCTGCGCAGAACGCGGCGCGTGGTCATCAGCCGCCCTTCACAATCGAGTCGATCTCGCGGTTTGTCGCACTGCTCGCATGGGCGTTGGCAGAGAAGCCGCTATAGTCGCGTACGCTCGGGTCTGCACCATGCCTCATCAGAAGGCGAGT
>VFKD01000688.1 GCA_009885735.1 bacterium | reverse complement strand
CCTAATTCCCCTCACGACCATTCGCAAAAAGTCCAAGTGCCCCTTGACCGCCGAATACTTTTCATAGAAGTGGCACCCAACGCCGTTCACCAGTTCTCTATGGCATGAGTGCTAACCGGTTGATATTGGAGAAGTTAGGGCTTCCTGCCACATTTGGTAGTTGAATTGGTCAACCAAGCACAGCAAGGAAGCCCTAACGTGAATCAATGTTATCGCGAGCAGTTGATTGAGGCCATGCGGGAAGTCCTGCCGGGTCAGTTTTTTCGCAGTTCCACGTCCGCGCCGATGTCGACTGGACGCCGCAGCGGTTGGTCTGGTCGGCGATGCTCATGGCGTGGTCGGAGACGACGGGTCTGGTCGAGCGCTTCGGCGGCATCCGGCAATTCTTGAAGCAGAGTTGTCCGCACTGGAAACTCGGCAAGTCCTATTCGGGTTGGATCGCGGCTCAACTGCGCGAGCAGCCGCGACTCGTGCCGGTGGTGATGGAGCGACTGCGCGCGGAGATGCGGAAGCTGATTGGCTTTCAGCGCTGCGGGCAGTGGGAAGCGTATGGGGTGGACGGGAGCGACTCGCCCTGTTCGCGATCCATCGCTAATCAAGTGGCGATGGGAGACAAGGGGAAACCCGACGGCATTCCGCAGGTGGCGATGACCACGCTCTTGCATCTGCGCACGAGGCTGCCGTGGTCCTTTCGCATTGGGCCAGGCACCGAGAGCGAACGCGCCCAACTCCGCGACATGCTCGGTGAATTGCCGCCTGGTTCGCTGCTCGTCGCCGATGCGGGTTTCGTCGGCTATGAACTCTGCCGGCATCTGCTTGAACGGGGACAACACTTCCTCTGGCGCGTCGGCGGCAATATGCATCTACTCACCACGCTCGGCTACGACAGTGAAATCGAGGGCACGACGGTCTATCTCTGGCCGAAGGATCAGCTCCAACAACCACCGCTGAAACTTCGGCTGATCATCATCCAGGACGAAGGGAAACAGCCGGTCTATCTGGTGACGAGCGTGCTGGACGATCAAGAACTGACCGACGCCGAAGCCGCTGACACCTATTCGCTGCGCTGGGGAATCGAGGTGCATTATCGCACCACCAAGCAAACGCTGGAGTTCCCCGCGCTGCGCAGCCAAACGCCGGCGACGTGCTACCTGGAACTGACCTGGATCATGCTCGGCGTGTGGCTGCTGAAACTGCTGAACGTGCGGGCGCTCGTGCAGGCCGGCGTCGATCCGCGCCGCTCGTCTCCCGCCCAAACGCGCAACGCCGTTCGCCGTTGCCTGAAGGGAGAACCACCGTGCCATCGCAGCCGACGCTCACTCTGCACCATGCTCGCCAGGTGCCAACAAGATAACTACGTGCGCAAGCGGAGCAAAGCCTCGCGCAACTATCCTCGCAAGAAGCAACAAAGGCCTCCCGGGCCACCCAATCTCAAACTGCCCGAGGAGAAACAACTCCAAGCCGCCAAACGACTAACGCCCCTCGTCATCCGCATCCAGTGAACGGCGTTG
>VFKD01000299.1 GCA_009885735.1 bacterium | reverse complement strand
TGCCTCGGCTCGTCGTCCCGCTGCCGGCTCACCAGGATCTCGAATGGGCGCTCTAGACCCTTCAGAATCTGCCCCGGCGTCATCACCTGCGACCTCGCTGCCGCCAGCTCGATTGCCAGCGGGATGCCCTCAAGGCGGCAGCATAGCTCCGCCACGTCCGGTGCATTGCGATCGGTCACCCGAAAATCGGCTCTCGCCGAGCGCGCCCTATCCGCAAAAAGGGTGACACTTGTGTTCGAGACCAGGTGTTCCCGGCTTGGAGATTCGTTGTATTCGGGAACGGGCAGGGGCTGCAGTGGAAACAACTGTTCCCCGCGCAGGCCCAGATGCTTTCGGGACGTGACAAGGCACGTTAGGTTTGGCGCGCGCTCCAGCAGATTCCGGACGAGCGGTGCGCCCTCCTCTACCAGTTGTTCGAAGTTGTCGAGGATCATCAGAGAGGGACCGGGCAGGCGGTTTAGGAAGTTCGCCACCTGGTCCAGCGGCTCGACGTTGGGTGCGCGCTGCAAGCCCAGCACGCCGCCAATCGCCGTGAATAGCAGGCGCGCATCGGTCAGCGGTGCCAGAGGCACGAACCAGATCGCCCCTTCCATCTCCTCTTTCAGGCTCTGGGCCGTCTCGACAGCCAGCCGCGTCTTCCCAGAGCCCCCCGGCCCCGTCAGGGTCAGCAGGCGACGAGCAGGGGAGTTGTTTATCCCAGAGGGAGTCAGCAGCCCAAGCAGCCGTGCGATCTCTTCCACGCGGCCAAAGAACCGAGTGAACTGCACCGGGAGAGACGAGCTCGGGAGTTCGAGCGATTGGGGGTTCGGACGATGGGGTCGTGGGGTCTGTGACCGGAGGCGAGTCTCCTCCTGTATCTGCCGGAACAGCGCGCTCGTGTCTGGGTCGGGCTCCGCATGCAGCTCGTGATGAAGCAGCAGGCGCAGGTCGCGGTAGACCTGCACGGCGGCGGATCCGTCACCACACTTGGCGAGCGCCTGCATCAGGCTGCGCTGGGCACCCTCCCGAAGTGGGTCCACCCGCACGGCCAGGCGGAGGAGGCGCGCTGCCTCTGCGTTTTCACCTCGGTCAGCCTTCCGACGGGCCAGGGTCTCCAGTGCCCCTAGATATGCTTGCTCGCGAGCCTCCCTCTCCGGCTGCACCCACTCGTCCGTGGAGCCCTCCAGAAGAGGCCCGCGGTACAGAGAAACAGCCCGCTCCAGTGCGTCTTCCTCGCCACTCTCAATCGCACGGTCGAACGCCACCGCATCTACAGCAACCGACGGGGCAAGCCGCAGAGCGGTGATTCTTGGGGATTGCAAATGGGCGGCGGCACTTCCGAGAGAGATGCGCAGGTGGTACAGGCACTGGCGCAGGTTTCGCGCTGACTGGCTCTCCCCGCTCTCCGGCCAGAGCGTGCCTGCCAGCCAGACTCGCTCAACATCGCGGTTTGTGCGCACTGCAAGAAGGGCTAGGAGGGAGCGGCCTTTGCGCGAGATGGGACGTGCCGGTGCAGTGGCTCCGATGTGCAGTTCAAATGGGCCGAACAGCCGAATCTCAAGTGGGAATACCGCCTCTCCTGGCTGGATACCATCGTCATTCGACTCGCTTCGCGGAGAGGTCATGGCAGTAAATTGTTGGCCCATAGACGCATTTCCTCCACTTCTATAGACACTGACATAGACACCCGGTTGATATACTGGCGCCCAGAGGAGTCGGGGCCGGCAATTCGCCAGGAAGCCAACTCCATTCCATTATCGCCCGGATAGTAGCGAGGCGACCAGACCCAGAAAGGATAGACCCATGTTTTGTTCTCGCGCTCGTTCTCTGACGCTCGCTGCGCTGAGCTCTCTCGCTCTCGCCACCGCAGTTCCGGCTGCTGCCCAGAAGAGCTACACCATCACCGACCTCGGCATTTTGCCCGGAAAGTCGATCACCCTTGCATTCGGCAGCCGTTCCCTCAACAACTCGGGACTGGTGGTGGGGTACTGCGGCGA
>VFKD01000287.1 GCA_009885735.1 bacterium | reverse complement strand
GTGAATCCGCCCATGCTCATGAGGGCGCCCATTGCGCCTGCGCCGCTGGCAAGGACCTCGCGGCGCGAGAGTTGAAATACATCCTTTGAGTCCGCAGTTTTCGACAAGGTTGGCCTCCCTGGGTCAAACGGCCTCTAACCGACCACTAGACTCCTGCGCGATGACTGTGAATCCATAATGAATAAGAGTCTCCTTCAGGTCGGTGCATTGTATCGCACGAGTGGTGCCGTGTAAAGATGCGCGTACAGCGACAGGGTAGAATAGAGCTTGCCGTTCCGGCGCCGTGTAGGCGACGGTGCAATTCATGTTTGTGGGGTGTTATGGCTGTCTCAATTGGGCGCGCTCTGGGTGCCGGTCGTGCCGAATCGCAATTAGGTCCTATGGCAAGTATAGACTCTCAGTCGAAATCCGGGCGCAGCGTAGCCATCGACGTGCTGCGAGGCTACTGCATCCTCATGATGATCGCGGGCCACATCGGGGCCGGCACCACGGTCTTCGAGAGCGTTCACCTCCTGCGTCACATCAGCGGCGCCGAGGGCTTTGTCTTTCTCTCCGGCCTCGTGCTCGGCATGGTCTACCGCAAGAAGCTTGCCGCTGCGTCTGCCATGTCCGTCTATCCCGCGCTCTTGCGGCGCGCCGGCCTAATTTGGGTCGTTCACTGCACCCTCGTGATTGCCGCCGTGCTGGTGAATCCCCTCTATTTCCAATATGCCGCAGTGCCGGACGTCAGTTCATTCGGCGCAGCGGGCTTCCTTTGGATGACGGCCACACTTCAGTATCAGCCTGCCTATCACCTGAACATTCTGCCCCTCTATGTCGTTCTGCTTCTGGCCACGCCACTTGCGCTGGAGGCGCTTCGCAGGGGCAGAGTCGGATGGCTGCTAGCCGCATCCATAGCGCTCTTCTGGCTGCGGCAGGTGAATTTGGGGGCAGGACAGTGGGTTCATCCCATCTGCGGACCCGAAGAATTTCCGCTTCTCACATGGCAGGTACTTTTCGTCCTGGGGCTCGCAGTGGGCTATCACAAGGCGCAGATTCGAGCTGCATTTGTCGAGCCTCGCCGGGCCCTCCTCACCTGGTGGCTGGTTGCAGTCTGTGCAATAGTGACAGTCATCGTAACCTACAACTATCGCGGGTTCACGTTCTACAGCCACACTGCCTACGAGGACTTTCTTTTCGCAAAAAATCCACTGCGGTGGGGCAGGCTGGGTTTCTTCCTGCTCTCTATCTCAGCGCTGTACCTTGCAGCTTCCGCGGCGTTGCTGCATGGCGGTCCCGCACTGCGTCGAGCGCTCAGCTCGCTCGCGCTGCTCGGGCGCAACAGTCTCTACGCATTCATCGTACACGTTTGCCTCGTCTTTGCGCTGGGCGTCTATGCGGCTCAGCCCCACAGCCGCTCCGTTGCCGAACTCCTCCCGCTTGGCGTTATGGGTCTTGTGTACGTGATGGCCCGCTTCCAGGTGGGCCGCCGCTGGATACCAAACTAGAAGCGATCCCTCGTCCAGTCCGCCGTATCTCCAGCCGATAATATCAGCAGACGCCCTGCGCGCAAAGGATTGCGGCTTGGCAGGGCGCCTGCGCATCTATCATGGAGGATTGGCATTATGGGAGGCAACATAGTCTGCCGAGTCGGGCAGCAGAGCTGCACCTGCGAGAATCTCACGGCGGATGCAAACGAGAGGCCGAACGGAACTCTGGTTCTAGCTCCGCTCGATGGGTACGCTGAGCGCGCCCTCATCCGCTTGCTCGATGCAGGCGGCATCAGCTACTCGGCGCAAGGGGCGCATCTGCTCCTGGACGCATCGGCAAAGATAATGGCGTCCATTCGCGAGCTGGCCTCGACGTCTTGCCCGGCAGCGCTGCTTACACGCATTCGCGCGGCTGTGCTCCAGCGGGGCCAACTGTGCGCAGATACGCTCCAAGCCCTCGTGGAGGCAGACCCGCTCGCGACCTTCTTCGAGCGACATGAGCTCTCGTGGGCGGTACGAGTGCTGCAAGAACGGCGCCTAACGAGTGTGTTTCAGCCGGTCGTCGCGGTCGCTACGGGACAGATTCTGGGCTACGAGGCGCTCGTGCGCGGCCGAGATGACAAAAGCGAGGGGCTCATCAGCGCCGGGCAGTTGATGTATGCGTATGAGAGGCTCCAACTCATTCAGGAGTTTGACCGACAGGCAAGGGCAAGCGCTGTGCGATGCGCGGCAGGGCTTGGGGGACTGTCTGGAAACCTATTTGTGAACGTCACTCCTGCCGCCCTCTACGATGCGGAGCACTGCCTTGGCGAGACGTTGGAGGAGGCTGCTCAGGTGGGAATTTCGCTGGACCGGTTGGTGTTCGAAATCGTTGGAATGGACCGATACGAAGACGCACAGCATCTGGACGACATAGTGACGTTTTGCAGAGAGCGCGGAGTTCGGGTCGCGCTGGATGACGTGGATTCGAGCCTCTTCTCGCTCCAGCAGATTGCGCGGGTGAGGCCCAACTTTATCAAGGTCGACGGAGATGTGGTGGCTTGCGCGGTATCAGCGTCCGGACGTGCGAAGCTCGCCTCCATTTTGGAGACGGCGCGGTCGCTGGATGTCGCAGTGGTGGCGGAAGGGATTGAATCGGAGCAGCAGCTTCACATCTGCGCCGAAGTGGGGGTCGAATTTGCGCAAGGCTTCCTGTTGGCGAGGCCGGCGAGCCCGCCGCTAGAGGTTCGGCCAGGTCTGTTTCAATGCTCGAAAGCAGCATGATGGGATTGCAAAGGTCCAGGGTCTCGCGGGTCGCGTTCGGTCCGATCCGCGAGCACAATTGAAAGTTAGGCACTATGGCCGGTATGTTGCGGCGAAATCCCGTGGAACAAGACTCACAGCCCTTATTGGCTATTCACGGGAAAGGACTCCAACCCGCCATGCGAAACCAGAGCCTGCCATCTGGCCATCCCATGGAGGAGCCCATCGGCCTGCTTGTACTGCTGTTGGCGATGGGCCCTCTGCTTGTACTTCTGCTCGCGCCGCGTTTCGTGAGCGTACCTGCCGTCGTGCTTCCGATTGCGGTAGCATCGCTGTGGTCCCTTTGTAGGTTTATTCGGCTCTCGCGAGAGCGTGAACAGGTCCTCATCGCTCGGCTCCGAGAAGAGCAGTCTGCCACAAAGCACCTGTGTATCACCGCAATTGAGACCCTTGCGTGCGCCCTCGAGGCAAGAGTTCCTCGGAGCCTGGGCCATCTCGCGCGTGTTCAAGCTTATGCAGTCGCTGTTGGGCGACATATGGGGATGGACGAGGATGCCCTCGACGGCTTGCGGGTCGCCTCTATGCTTCATGAAATCGGTCGCCTGGGAATGCCGAACAGTCTCGTGCTCATGGAGACCGATAGGTCGGACACGCTGACAGAGCGAATGCGCCTCTATCCGGCCCTTGGCGGCCGCATCTTGGCGCCCGTGCCGTTCCCTTGGCCAGTTAGCGCCATCGTACGGCATCAGTGCGAGCGTTTTGATGGGCAGGGTTATCCCGACCATCTGGCCGACGCGCGCATTCCACTTGGCTCGAGGATTGTTGCGGTGGTGGATTCGTACGACAGCTTGGTGACGGTTCGCAGCCGGTGCGAACCCGTGTCGCACGATGATGCGCTCGGCGAGATTGTCAAGGGTGTGGGGACACTCTATGATGCAAGCGTGGTGGCGGCGTTTCGTCATATCGTGGCGGACGTGCGCCATGAGCTTGACGCGCGCTCAACTCCGTCGGCGCTGCAGGGAGCGGCATTCGAGATTGCTCGCGCCGGCCTCGAGGCACACGCGCTGTTTGACCTTGCGTGCGACGTGGGCTCCAGCCTGGACTTGGAGAGCACACTGCAGCTCTTGGCTGTGAGAATCTGCGCAATTGTGCCCAGCGTGTCGTGCCTCATTCTCATGCGTCAGTCCGAGGAAAGTGAAGTGCTTAGTTCGCGGGCTGCGTTCGGCGTGAACCAGTCGCACTTCGCGACGGCGCAGGCGACATTGGGCACCTATCTGACGGGCCGAGCAGCGTCGCGCGGGGAGGCGGCAGTCGCCTCCTACCTTGCGGACGATCTGCGCCTGAGAGTGTCTTCCGAGCCGTGGACCACGCTGCGCTCTACGCTCATCGTGCCGATGCGAGCTTTCGGGCGGGTTATCGGCACCATCAACCTTTACCATAGCGATGCAGAGGCGTTTGATGACGACGACATGCGGGTCATGGTGGTTGTGGGCGAGGTGGCGGGCCGAGCGGTGTACAACGCCGAGCTCTATTCTCGCACTCAGGACAGCGCCTTTACAGACACTGTGACGGGCCTGCGCAACGGACGGTATCTGGCCGATTTCCTTGAGGCTCAGATAGACAGCGCTCGCACATCGAATAGATCGGTGAGCGTTCTGAACATGGACCTTGACCGCTTCAAGATTGTCAACGATGTGTACGGGCACAGCAGGGGCGAC
>VFKD01000091.1 GCA_009885735.1 bacterium | reverse complement strand
TGACCTCGCTCGCATCAAGTCCGGCGTCGTTCAGCGCCTGCCGCGTTGGAGCGAGCATACGATCGAGCAGGTCGCTTGTGACGCCCTCAAGCTGAGACCGGCTAAAGCTGACGTCGAGGTGCAGCGGGCCTTCAGCAGTAGACGAAAGAAAGGGTAGATTCACCGTGGTTGTGACGACTGTTGAAAGCTCAACTTTCGCCTTCTCGGATGCCTCCTTGAGGCGCTGCATCGCCAGACGGTCTCGCCGCAGGTCCACTCCGTGTTCGTTGCGACATTGCTCTACCAGCCACTCCATCACTCGGGCGTCCCAATCGTCCCCGCCGAGCTTGGTGTCGCCACACGTCGCACGAACCTCAAACACACCGTCATCCAGCTCGAGGATTGAGACGTCAAAGGTGCCGCCTCCCAAATCCCACACCAGCAGCGTGTGAAGCTCGTGGGAATCCATGCCGTAAGCTAGGGCGGCAGCCGTGGGCTCATTGATGATGCGCAGCACTTCCAGGCCGGCAATCGTGCCGGCATCCTTGGTAGCTTGGCGCTCTGCATCCGAGAAGTAGGCGGGCACGGTGATCACTGCCTGGGTAACCGGCTGCCCCAGGAACGCCTCTGCATCCGCCTTGAGCTTCTGCAGAATCATGGCTGAGATCTCTTGCGGGGTGTACTGCCGGCCGTCGACGGCCACCTTGAAGTCGCGGCCCATCTGGCGCTTGATGCTGCTCACTGTGCGGTCGGGATTGCTGATCGCTTGGCGCTTGGCGAGCTGCCCTACGAGGCGCTCGCCGTTCTTGTTGAACCCGACTACCGAAGGACACAGCCGACCGCCCTCGGCGAGCGGAATAATGGTGGGCTCTGCACCCTCCATCACCGCGACCACCGAGTTGGTTGTTCCCAGGTCGATCCCTACTATCTTTGCCATCGGCTTGGTCGCGGGCTTGCGGCCCTAGTTATCCTCTGCGCCGGCGTCGTCATCCAAGAATACGGGAGACTCCTCGTCATCCTCGTCGTCCCCTTGAAGTTCTTCCTCAGCCTCGGCCTCTTCGAGCGAGATGACGGTCTCGAAGCCCGCTTCGGCTGGGGCCACGTCTGCTGCCGGTTCATCGCCCAGCAGGCTGTGATCCACACCCTCGTCCACTAGGTCCATGTCGTCGTCATCCTCATCCTCAGACGAGGAGAGGAGGGCGCCAATGCCGGTCTTTGAATTCATCAGGAGCGGATCTTCGTCGATAATCAGCCCGGCCAGGCCGGTGATAGACGGCTCTGGAGCAATGCTGGTGGGCAGCGGCTCGGGAACACCCACGAGAATAGAGGTGATCTGATCCTCAGCAATCTCAGCTAGGGCAATGGTGAGCGGGTTCGATGAGCGCGATTCGGCGAGCTTTCGTGCCCCGTCCTTGATCTGCCGAGCACGCTTCGCGGCAACGATTACGAGCGAGTACTTGCTGCCGAGCCCGTCCAGCTTGTCCGGCGAGGGATATATCATCGAGGGCATCTCCTATCAATACAGTGTCGGCCAAGTGAGGCTCGCGCATCAGCACGGCGCAGCACCCCGGCGCAAACAAGGACGCGGCCCAAGGCGCCGCGCCCAGCGGTGTCAACTTGTCTTCTATTATGTTCGGCGAACGGGCAAAAGTCAAGGAGCGGTGCTTGCGGTCGCTGCTACTCTAACTGCAGGAACCTGTCAGTCCTCATGGAAGCATTACGCAGTAGCTCGTGATTGCGCTTCGCGATCGAACGCACTCGGAGAAGCGATTGAACCCATCGTGCCTTATCCATCGACTTACTCAAGCCGAACGCCAGACCTTTAGCGAAACCGGCCTTCTGACGGTGGAGAACGCCTTGTCGACCCAACAGGTCTCAGCGCTGACTGGGCTCACCGACCAGATTTTCGCGGCCCGCCTGGAAGCCGGCCACGACCCGCGCAAAGCTCTCTTCTACCCAAACTTCATTCAAGACAATCCTGCCTTCGCGGACCTCGTGGATTACGCCAAGATTCTGCCAAAGGTGTGGGGCATCCTGGGCTGGAACATCTACCTCTACCACGCGCATCTCATTGTTACGCCGCCGTCGGGATTGCCGAGGGACGACAAGACGTTTGGCTGGCACCAGGACAGTGGCCGCGTGAACCAGGAGGTGGAGAGCCGCCCTCGACCGCGCCTTTCGCTCAAGGTTGCGTACTTCTTGTCGGACACGAGCGAACCTGGACGGGGCAACTTTTGGGTGGTTCCAGGCAGCCACCTGGAAGACACCCTTGAGCGTCCGCCTGTCGGCATCGGCCAGCCGAATGGCGCTGTGCCGGTGTTGGCCAAGCCGGGAACTGCAGCCTTCTTCGACCGTCGGCTTTGGCACTCGGCAAGCCCAAACTGGTCTAAGGTCACTCGGAAGGTCCTGTTCTATGGCTATGGATACCGCTGGCTCAGAACGAAGGACGACATGACGGTTCAGAGCCTTTGGGCGCAGAGCGACCCGATACGTCGCCAGTTGCTTGGCTGGGGAGTGAATGCGAACGGATTCTTCTCGCCGACGGATGAGGACGTTCCGCTGCGGGTGTGGCTGCGTGAGAATTGTCCTGAGGACGCTGCATAGAAGGACGGTCGTTTGGCAACCCTCCAACATACCATGAAATCTGAGCGCGTCGCGCTCAGATTTCACGATTACGATCCTCTTGAGACTACGATAGTAGTCCTATGCCGGAACTTATACGACGGTCTCAAGATGAATTGTCGCCACAAATCCTCCAAAGTATTTCTTTCCAGACCATCGCCCACGCTCAATCTGTTCAGACTAGGTTCAGAGTTGCCCTCTATGATGTCGATATAGCCCGTCCAGAAGATGCAGCGACTCACGAATCACGCGCAGCAACAGGACGGCAGATAGGATCATAGGAGATTGAAATGCACCTGCGACGACTTCCATTCATGTTGAAGCGCTCAGCCTTCCTAGGCTTGATTGGCCTGATGACAGTCCAGGCGACCGTCGTGCAAGCTCAGAAGGCGCCTTCGATTACGTCTATCAGCCCGACGTCCGCAGTTGCGGGAGGACCCGCATTCACACTGACCGTTCTGGGCAAGGGCTTCACTTCGACCTGCAAGATCCGCTGGAACGGCTTCGACCGAACAACCACCTTCAGCTCAACGACGAAGTTGCTCGCCTCCATCCCCGTTTCGGACATCCAGACAACGGGCACAGCCTCGGTTACGGTGCAGAAGCCCTCGTCTCCGCTTTCAAACGCCAAGACCTTTACGATTACATCGCCGCCGCCGGTCGCGGATCCTGCGATAGCCTTCACTCGCGGAGGCAGCCTACGGGTAATGAACGCCGACGGATCGAACCAAACTTCGCTCACTTCCTACACAGTGGGCCGTCCGGCCTTCTCGCCCGACGGGATGCGTATCGCGTTCATGGCCGGGTCCGGCGCGCCGCAAGGGGCGGGCCTCTACACCATGAACCGGGATGGCGCGAACCTCAACAGGGTGCGGCCAATCAACTACTTCTTCTCGCTGTCCGCCAGTGTCGACTGGGCCTCGATGCCCGATGGCGTAGATCGCATCGCGTATATCGATCAGGATGGGTTTGGTTCGGATTATCACGTGCTCCTCACGAACCTGGCCGGCACCGAGCTCCTCGTGGTGGCAAGCCCAAATGGTGGCGGAGGATGCACCTCACCCACGTTTAGCGCCGACGGGAAGACGCTCTACTACCTAGGGTACTCGGGACCTTCCGGCAGCATTTCCGGCGACATCATTGGGGTGCGCTACGAAGGCACACTCGGTAATCTGGTCGAGGTAGGTCGAGACAGTTGGGTCTATGGCGTGGCGGACAGCGCACTCAGATCAATGACGACGAGTGCCGACCCGCTCTTCTTCTCAAGCATTGCAGCCTCTCGAACTGGACGGAAGATCGTGATCGGCGCCCATCGGCTTAGCAACTCACTGCTTGCGCAGGATATGTTCGTGCTGGACCTCGACAACCCCACGGCCGTGACACAACTCACCAACACGTCGTCAGTTAGCGAAGAGTGGCCAGCCTGGAGCCCAGACGGAGCCAAGATCGCGTTCAGCACGAAGATTGGCAGCTACTGGACGATTGCGACCATGCTGTCAACTGGCGGCGCGGTGACCAACCTGAGTAACAACGCGACCTCACTTAACCACTATCAACCCTATTGGCGGCGATAGCGCCATCTACGTTCAACTTACTCTTTGGAGGAATCCCTATGAAGCAATCACCAGCAGCCAATCTCTCGTCCCTGATTAGCCTGCCCGCAATCCGACACTGGGCAGCTGTCGCACTAATCACAAGTGTCCTTGGAGGGACATCCAATGCCCAGTGGAACGTGGTTGGCTTGCATCCCGTTGGAGCGACCCGCTCGCAAGCTCTCGGCGTTGGCGGCAACCAACAGGTCGGGACCACGTCATTCGGTGGCGCGATTCTGTGGAGTGGAACTGCCGCCTCCTGGGTAAACCTCAATCCCCCAGGCTCTGCATTCTCCACAGCATTCGGAGTGAGCAGCGGCCAACAGGTGGGCTGGGCATTTATCGCCGGTGGAGTGCGCGCCGGAACATGGGGCGGCACTGCCGCTTCGTGGGTGAGTCTCCATCCTCCCGGTGCATTCTATTCCGCAGCCCGTGGCGGTGATGGCGGATGGCAGGTAGGCGAGGCCAGTTTTGGCGAGGGTGGCCATGCCGGACTTTGGGCTGGAACTGCGGCATCGTTTGTTGATCTGCATCCGGCTGGGGCGAGCGATTCATCTGCTAACGGTGTAGGCGGAGGCCAGCAGGTTGGCTACGCGGTTGTCCGCGGCCGCACTCGGGCCAGGCTCTGGAGCGGCTCACCTGACTCATGGGTGAATCTCCACCCCACCGGGTGGGGCGAGTCGGAATCTACGGGCGTGAGTAGCCGCCAGCAGGTGGGCTACGCGATGCTTAATGATGGCGAGCGGCATGCCGGGCTTTGGACTGGCACGGCCGCCTCGTGGGTCGACCTACACCCGGCGAATGCGGAGCCGCGCTCATGGGCTACCGGTGTGAGTGGTGGCTACCAGGTCGGCTTCGCAAGCATCAGCGGGGCAGATCACGCCGGTATGTGGAGCGGCAGAGCCTCTTCCTGGGTGGACTTGCATGCACTCCTCCCAGGCTCATTCCTGTATTCGCAAGCATCGGGAATACACAACGATGTGCATACTATCAGGATTGTAGGTCAGGGCTACAACACCGCGACGAATCGCGTTGAGGCGCTCATGTGGGTTGCGCCTGTGCTTCACGTTAGCATTGACGTCAAACCTGGAAGCCTCGCGAACACTATCAACCTAGGTTCCAACGGGAGTATTCCGGTGGCAGTCCTGTCGAACGCTGACTTCGATGCAACCCAGGTGGACCCAGCGAGCGTCCGGCTCGCAAACTCCATTGCCTGGAACCGAGGAAACGGCATGCCCCTATTCTCATTCGAAGACGTGAATGGCGACGGCTTGATGGACCTCGTTGTTCAAATCGGCACCCACTCGCTACAACTAACGGCAGGTGACACGGAAGCGGTCCTTCAGGGAAGCACCTTCGGAGGGCAGTTGATTCGGGGGGTGGACCACGTCAAGATCGTGCCACAGTCGGGGATGATCCACGCTAGGAGCCAAAGTGGCAATGGCGGCCATTGCCCGTCACGGCTCACTGAATAGTCGTCACCTTCTGAGAGCCGGGGACTTTGCCCCGGCCCTCGGACGGTTCCAGCGAAATCCAGGACCTCCACCACCTATGCGCTCTTGCCAAGCGCGTACGCCACCGCCTGCTCCATGGTCATCTCACGGCCTTCCTGCCAGGCGCGGAAGAAGGCGGCGTCACCGAGGGCAGCATGAACGATGTCAATGCTGAGGCTGGCGCGTTCTCGCCTGCTCGCTGCCAACGGAGCCTTGATCTCCTCGCGGATACGCTCGACAAACCCCCAATGGCGCACGGCCTGAACATGATCATGAGCTGCGGCTACCTGCGCCAATCCTTCCATCGCATCGACGATTGCAGATGGCTCGGCTACCTCAGAAGCAATACCAAGGCCCGCGCGCAAGTGGCTCAGAGCAGTTGTGAGATCACCGCGCGCTTCAGCGATTCGCCCAAGGTCAACGCAGTTTACAGCAAGGCCATTCCTGGATCCAATGTCCTGGTGAATGTGCAGACTCTGCTCCTGGTACGCGACCGCAGCGTCATAATCACCGAGACCCAGAGCGGCGTTTCCCAGGTTGCCCAGGTTTATTGCCTCCCAGTGGCGATATCCAAGTCGACGATTCAGCGAGAGCGCTTCCTCGCAATACGGCCTGGCTGCGGAGTAATCTCCCTGGTCTATGCTTAAGCCGCCAAGATTGTTGAGTACTTGTGACATTCCGACAAGGGAATCGGTGGTTCGATGGAATGCGAGACACTCCTCAAATACAGACCTTGCCTCTGCATACTCTCCTTGGTTCCACAGGACCATCCCAAGATTCGCTCGCGCTGTAGCCGCCAAAAAGTGTGCATCTGCATCTCCCGCAAGGACAACCACTTCAGCAAAGAGCTTTCGCGCCTCGGCAAAGCGTCCTCGGTTCAAATCCGATACGGCCAACGAATTCAGCGTACTGGCGGCTCCGCGCGCGTCATTCAGCTCCCTGCTAATCTGAAGGGACTCTTCCAACTGAGCAACTGACTGTTCGTGATCGTTCATGATTGCGGCAAGAACGCCATTGCAGTACAGCGCAGTCGCACGGTACGTCGTCCTCGGCGCCGCGGACGGAAGCGCCAATAGCCTAGAGAGTTGGTGCCTACCCTCACTCAGGAGGCCTCGGGTCATCCAGAATCGCCAAAGGGCACCGCCTATGCGCAGGCCAATCTGCACATCAAGTGGCCGCTCCATTGCTGCTCGAAGATTGTCGTAGTCGTCGGCGAGACGATCCATCCACTCTGCTTGCCTTGGACCTTCAAGGTTCAAACTGGCTTCCTCCGCCACCTTGACGAAGAAGTCCGCGTGTCGCCTGGAGAGCTCGTCGCGCTCGTCGCTCGGCAGCTTCTCTGCCGCAAACTCCCGGAGGGTCTCGAGCATCCGGAAGCGGTTCTGTTCACCGGACTCCTCCACCAGGATCAGCGATGCCTCCGCCAAATGGGAGAGCGAGTCTGGTAGATAGATCTCGCCTGCCTCGTCGCTCCAGTTAGCGCTCAACGGGAGGCAGACGGCCTCCACCGCTTCTGCGGTCCAGCCTCCGCGAAATACCGAGAGCCGTGCAAAGAGGCGCTGGAGCTCGGGCGAGAGCAATCCAAAGCTCCAGCCCAGCGCCGCTCGTAATGATCTGTGGCGATCGATCGCATCCCGGCGGTGCGTGGAGAGCAGGTCGAATCGATGATCGAGCTGGGCCACCATCTGCTGTGCTGTCATGACTTGCGCTCTTCCGGCGGCAAGCTCAATAGCCAGGGGAATACCCTCAAGACTTTGACAAAGCCCGCAGATTGCAGCCGCGTTGCGTTCGGTAAGCTGGAAGTCCGGCCGCACCCGTTGAGCGCGATCCACAAACAGCCGCACGGCCGGCGACTTCGCCACCTCCGACAGACTGTCGCCGGCGGCTGGAGCGGGCAAAGGCCCGACCTGGAATTCTCGCTCGGCTTGCAGTCCGAGCAGCCTTCGCGACGTCGCGAGTATCTGGACACTTGGCGCACGACTGAGGAGGCTCAATATGATCTCTGCGCCTCCGTCTACCAGGTGCTCGCAGTTGTCGAGGATGAGTAGGCATCGGTTCGGCGACTGGGAATCTAGATAGTCCATCGCCTGGTCCAGAGGTTCCCGATGCGCCGACCGCTCAACCTCCAGCGCACTGAGCAGAGCGTCTCCAATGAGCCGCGCCTCTCGAACATCAGCCAATGGTACGAACCACACCCGTCCTTCATAGGGCAGCACCAATCGTACTGCGGCGGCAATGGCCAGCCGCGTCTTGCCGCTGCCGCCCATTCCGAGCAGGGTGAGCAGTCTGTCCGGCGGCTCCTCGCCGGCCGATGAAGGTCGGCACATGTCTTCGATTCGTTCTATCTCCTCCTCCCGGCCGAAGAAGCGAGTCATCTGCACTGGGAGGCGGCTGTCCACACGAGTTGGTTTGGGCGAGGGTACAGACTCCAGTTGAGTCGCGGAATCAGGCTCCAACACCGCCGGTACTGGGGAGACGGCGGCTTGCGCGTGTCCCTCCTCCGCCACTTGCCTCAGGCGCCGAGCCAGCAGGCGCGTCGGCTCCGAGACTTTCTCGCCCAGCTTCTCGCGCAGGCGCCGAACGAGGTTGCGGTATAGCCGTCTGGCCTCCACAACATGCCCGCCCTGCGCAAGCAGGCGCATCAGGCAGCGGTGAGATTCCTCATCAAACGGGTCCGAGGCGATAGCCGACCGAGCATGCTCCATCGCTCCCACCTGATCGCCCTGCGCCTCGCAGATCGCGGAGAGGCGGAGACAGGCGAAGCCATAGCGTGAAGCCAAATGTTCCTGCTCCGGCAGAATCCAATCCTGGTAGAACTCCGGGAGCAGGACGCCCCGGTAAAGTCCAATGGCCCGCAGGAGCGCCGCTTCCTCGTCCGTCGGAGTCTTGGCGTCTCGCCCGTCTTGAAGGGCACGCTCGAACGCGGCCACGTCGGTCACCACGGCCTCGGGATTGAGCTGCACAGTTAGGCGATTGGCCAGGAGCACTGACCCGTACTGGACACCTGGGGGCTCCAGCTGATGTCGGAGGGACGACATGGCGGTGCTCAGCCGAACACCTCCGGTACGCGGGTCTGCATCCGGCCACACCTTCTCGATAAGTGCTTCACGCGACTGCGGGAGAAGGGAGAAGGCGAGGCGGGCAAGCACCGCGGCGGAGGCATGGGTGCGGAAGCGAGTAATGACCTGCTCTCCTCGCACCAATCTCAGACCGCCAAGAAGCTCAATGCGACAGCGTGCGTCCATGGAGTACGGTTCGACCAGGGCTATTGTGAGTCCTGTGTCGATCCGCCTATCTTGATCGCTGCATGAACGGGATTACGGTTCGCCGTCATTCCTGCAGAAGCAGGAATCTAGGAGAGCGAATCTGGATTCCCGCTAAGGGCATGCGGGAATGACGACTCGGCAGCCTGTACCGCTTTGACGAGCAATGGGAAATATGCAGGCTGTCACCATTTTGCCGGTGAGATGTTGCGCGCCCCGACTCTTCAGGCAGCCACGTGGGAACAGCGTCATGATAGTGTCGTTGTGACTACAGGTTCTCCGCGGGCCACCGCTTCACCCACTCGAGCTTTTCCTCATACTGCATCAAGTCGGGGATGCGATGGACCATGGTGGGGTGCGGAAGGTCGAAGAACGAACCGTCCCCACGCGCAGCGTGCTTGTCCCCCATCTCGATATAGCAGTAGCCTTTGCCCGGAAATTCCGCCGTTGGAGCCTTGCCAAGAATCATCGCAGCGATGTTTGCCCCCACCACTTTGCCGTGTGCTTCGGCGAAGACCCCTGCCTTCGGCAGCACGAGCGGCGCATCCGGCTTGAAGCGACCCGGCAGCGGAACTCCGGCCACGTCACCAATGGCAAACGACTTGCCGGAGGCATCGGCCTTGATCGCCAGTGACTTCGGGTCAACCGGAATCCATCCCGCAGGACCCGACAGTCCGCTCTCCTTGATGACCGCAGGAGGCACATGCGGGGGAATGGCAATCAGGAGGTCATAGCGAATCTCGGATCCATCTTCGAACAGGATCACTTTCCGTGTACCGTCGACCGACTTTGTCTTCTTGAGCGGCTGGAACGCCACGCCGCGCTCTGTGAGGGATTGAACCACAAACCGCCCCACCTCGGGCCCCGCGGTCGCCATCGGTGCGCCCTCGAGAGTACACACGGTAACTTTGGTCTTCTCGCCGATACCCCGCTTCTGGAAGTAGTTCTGCAGCAGCATGGCGGCCTCATACGGCGCGGGGGGGCACTTGAATGGCGACCGAGGAATTAAGATGACGACGTCGCCTCCGTTGAATTTCTTCAGCACGCCGTTCAAGCGCTCTGCGCCTTCCAGTGTGTAGAAAGTCTCGGCAGACTCCTTCAGCCCGTCGACGACACCCATGTCGTATGCAGCTCCGAGGGCTATCACCAGATAGTCTGCAGCGAGCTTCACTGCGTTCGGGCCCACCTCTACCGTCTTTGCTGCCAGGTCGATGCGCGTGGCCTGCTGCTGAAGAAACTCTATGCCTCGCCGACGAAGGGCGGAGCGATCATGAGAAATCTGCTCGGCGGTGCGCTCACCCAGCATCACCCACGTCTTTGCCGCGCCAACATGGAACTTCGGCGCCGCATCAACGACCAGTATCCGATGCTCGCGATCAACCAGTGGACGAAGTGAATTCGCGACGGTCAGACCTCCAAACCCACCTCCGAGTATCACCGTTGTGGATGCCGCCATGGCCTGTATCTCCTCTATAGTTTGTGAGCACATCCAGTATTGACTTATTTAAGTCACTCTGGTACGATCGGCTCTATGAAACCCGACACCATAAGGACAAGTTTGGACCTGCCCCGAGACCTCCACCGCAGGCTTCACGACCGTGCAGCACGCGAGCGCCGATCCGCAAGGCAGCTAATGTTGGAAGGCTTAGAACGCCTGCTCAGCGAACCGCAGCCGCAACGGACAAAGCAACGGCTGTCGCTTGAAATTCCCATCGTGCCGTCTACCGGAAAGCCATTCGGCCTAACGAGCGACGAAATCTATGACCTCATTGATCTTCCCTGATATCAACGTGTGGCTCGCCATACTGCTTGCGGACCACGTGCATCGGAGTGCGGCACAGGAATGGTGGGACTCGGATAATTCCGATGTCATCGCCTTCATTCGCTTGACTCAGCATGGGGTCCTTCGGCTTCTAACAACTGCTGCAGCGATGAACAACAAACCTCTGACGATGTCTGGAGCTTGGCAGGCGTACGATAGCCTGTTCGCGGATGAGCGCGTTGCTTTCCTTGGCGAACACGAGGGCATCGAGCAGACTTTTCGTCGACTTACCGTGGAAGATACCGCCTCGCCAAAGATGTGGGCTGATGCATGGATTCTGGCTTGTGCGGACCAATCGGGAGGGAGGATCGTCACGTTCGATCGCGCTCTCGCCGCACGGAGCGCAACCTCCCTACTTCTCAAATGACCGACAGAGTTCTCTTTCGCATCTATCCCATGCTCGCTCCAGCCAGAGGCAGGCGACTTGCACCCATAAGGTGCTCATCTATCGCACGAGCCGCCTCACGGCCTTCGGCAATGGCCCATACGATGAGTGACTGCCCTCGCCGCACATCGCCCGCGGCGAACACTCCCGGCACCGAGGTGGCATACGCGCTCGTTGTGGCCTTAACATTTCCGCGGGCATCGTAGTCTACGCCAAGGGCATTTAGAAGCCCTTCATGCTGAGGATTCACGAAGCCAAGCGCCAGGAGAACCAGATCGCACTTAATGGAAAACTCGGAGCCCGGAACGTCCACCATGGGCCGGCGTCCATCAGGTCCAGGCTCTCCAAACTCAATCCGAACCGCATCCAGGTGCGTGACCTTGCCGTCCTTACCCGAGAAGCCTCGCGTATTGATGCTCCAGTCCCGCGAACCGCCCTCTTCGTGCGCAGCGGAACTGCGCAGGATGAACGGCCAGTTTGGCCAAGGCATCGCAGGCGTCCGGTCGTCCGGCGGCTTTGGCAGAAGCTCGATCTGGTAGACCTCTGCCGCACCTTGTCGGTGAACCGTGCCAAGGCAGTCCGCGCCGGTGTCGCCACCACCCAGGATCACCACGTTCTTGCCCTCGGCGGTCAGGCGTTTACCGGAAAGCTTGTCACCGGCGTTTAGACGATTCTGCTGCGTAAGGTAGTCCATCGCGAAGTGAATGCCGTCCAAGTCTCGTCCGGGGACCCCGAGATCTCTCGGTACGGTGGAGCCGCCGGCAAGGCAAACCGCATCGAACCCTGCGCGCAGCTCTTCCGCGCTCAGGTCAACGCCGACGTTCACTCCGGGCCGGAAGACGACGCCCTCCTCCTCCATCAGGCGCAGCCGGCGATCCAGTATCCACTTCTCCATTTTGAAGTCCGGAATGCCGTACCTCAGAAGGCCGCCGATGCGGTCGACTCGCTCAAACACGGTGACGGTGTGTCCGGCGCGGTTCAACTGCTGCGCCGCCGCGAGACCGGCCGGACCCGACCCAACCACTGCGACGGTCTTGCCCGTCCGCCTTGCAGGCGGCTCAGCCACCACGTAGCCCTCTTCGAAGCCGTAGTCGATGATCTGCTGCTCGATCTGCTTGATGGTCACCGCGGGCTGGTTGATGCCCAGCACGCAGGCCGCCTCGCACGGCGCCGGACAGAGGCGCCCGGTGAACTCGGGGAAGTTGTTGGTGGCGTGGAGCCTATCGAGCGCATCGCGCCACCGATTCCTGTAGACCAGGTCGTTCCAGTCGGGAATGATATTGCCCAGCGGGCAGCCCTGGTGGCAAAACGGTATGCCGCAGTCCATGCAGCGGGAGGCTTGTGTCTGCAGGGCCTTCGGCTCAAGGTTGACATAGACCTCGCGATAGTCGCGAAGACGTTCGTCCACCGGTCGCCGGGTCTGCGAGGTGCGATTGTGCTTCAGAAATCCTTTTGGGTCTGCCATGAAATGCGTTGCCTTGCTACTGATAATAGTACGGGGAATAAGTTGCCTGCTGTGCTTAAGCCGTAGCCATCTCACGGTCAGACACAACGGTCGATTTCGCTTCTGCGAGATCTGACAGCATATTGCGATACTCCACCGACCAGACCTTCACGAACTTGCCTAGCGATGCCTGCCAGTCGTCCAGCAGCTCCTTCGCCCTGGCGCTGCCAGTCCGCGCATAGTGGCTGTCCACGAGATTGTGAAGCGTCTCAATGTCGTCCCGGTCGATCATCGGCTCGAGCAGAATGGAGCCGTTCCCAGGATTCACGCGAGTCTCGAAAGTTCCATCCGCGTCCAGCACATAGGCGATTCCGCCGCTCATGCCAGCGGCAAAGTTGCGGCCTGTGCGACCCAGCACCACCACGACGCCACCCGTCATATACTCGCAGCAGTGGTCGCCAGTGCCCTCGACTACCGCGCAGGCGCCGCTATTGCGAACCGCGAACCTCTCGCCCACTACGCCCGAAAGATAGACCTCGCCGGCCGTTGCGCCGTAAAGCAGTGTGTTGCCCGCGATGATGTTCTCTTCGGCCTTAAAGGTGCTTGACATCGGAGGCCGCACGACAATGCGGCCCCCGGAAAGACCCTTGCCCAGGTAATCGTTCGCGTCTCCCTCAAGAGTGAGGGTGATGCCGGCCGCGAGAAACGCTCCGAAGCTCTGTCCAGCCGAACCCTCAAACTGAATGCGAATCGTCTCGTCCGGCAGGCCGGCCGGTCCGTAGCGCTTCGCCACCTCACCTGACAGCATGGTGCCCACGGTTCGGTTCGCATTGCGGATGGGACCGCTGATTTCCACGGTGCTGCCGTCCTCGAGCGCCGCCTTGCAGCTATCAATAAGGTGGTAGTCGATGGCCTCGGTGAGGCCGTGGTCCTGCGCCTGAATGCACCGAATGGCCACTTCCGGACCGACATTTGGGCGCTCAAGCAGTGTGCTCACGTCGAGCCCTCGGGCCTTCCAGTGGTCGATAGCAGCGCGCATCTCGAGCATGTCAACTCGTCCCACCATCTCGTCGAAGGTGCGGAAGCCAAGCTGGGCCATCAGCTCGCGAACCTCTTGGGCAATGAAGAAGAAGTAGTTGACCACATTCTCGGGCTGGCCGTCGAACCGCTTTCGCAGCTCGGGATCCTGAGTTGCGATTCCAACCGGACAGGTATTCAGGTGACACACCCGCATCATAATGCAGCCCAGTGCCACCAGCGGCGCGCTGGCGAATCCAAACTCCTCAGCGCCCAGCAGTGCGGCAACCACCACGTCACGACCGGTCTTAAGCTGACCATCGGTCTGGACGCGGATGCGGCCGCGGAGATCGTTCTTCACTAGCACCTGCTGTGTCTCTGCCAGACCAAGTTCCCAGGGGATGCCCGCATGCTTGATGCTGGAGAGTGGCGACGCGCCGGTGCCGCCCTCGGCGCCGCTGATCAGCACGACATCCGCGTGCGCCTTCGCCACGCCTGCAGCCACGGTACCCACCCCTACCTCCGCAACTAGCTTCACGGAGATACGGGCTGCCGGGTTCGCATTCTTCAAGTCGAAGATAAGCTGCGCGAGGTCCTCAATCGAGTAGATGTCGTGATGCGGCGGAGGCGAGATGAGCGTCACTCCAGGCGTGGTGTGCCGTACGCGGGCGATGTACTCGTCCACCTTGTGCCCTGGCAGCTCGCCGCCCTCTCCGGGCTTTGCGCCCTGGGCCATCTTGATCTGCAGTTCGTCCGCGTTCACCAGGTAGTGCGTGGTGACGCCGAACCGTGCCGACGCAACCTGCTTGATTCTCGATCGGCGGCTGTCACCATTGGTGTCGGGAATGTATCGAACAGGGTCCTCGCCGCCCTCGCCCGTGTTGCTTTTGCCGCCAATGCGGTTCATCGCGATAGCGAGAGTCTCGTGAGCCTCGCGGCTTATCGAGCCGAGCGACATGGCGCCAGTTGCAAACCGCTTCACAATGGACTTTGCGTCCTCTACTTCATCTAATGGTACAGGTTC
Organism: bacterium; assembly: GCA_009885735.1. Lineage (GTDB taxonomy): Bacteria > Armatimonadota > Chthonomonadetes > Chthonomonadales > CAJBBX01 > VFKD01. Next base: position 7,486 of record VFKD01000091.1, on the reverse strand, counting down.
TGCGTAGCGAAACCTGAACAGTCCGCGAATGGTCGCCAGCTCCTCCGTCTGCTTGTTGACCGCCGCACTGAACTCCTTGAAGGTAGCATAGCTCTCGCTGCGCACCGCGTGCTGAAGCTTCGCCACTGTGTCTGGATTGAGCTGGTGAGTTTCGCCGCCCCGGCGCCACTGGTAGTGTCCGCCTGGGTCCAGGTCTAGGTTCTGCGAAACGTGCTCAGGCGGATACGCAAACGTGTGCCGCGAGATTGCTTCCTTTGCGATTACATCGAGCTTCACGCCGCTTATTCTGCTAGGCGTGCCGGTGAAGTAGCGCTCCACAAGCTCCTCGTGCAGGCCAATCGCCTCGAATATCTGCGCGCCCCGGTAGCTCTGAATGGTGGAGATGCCCATCTTGGCCATGGTCTTGAACAGGCCCTTGTTGATGGCTTTCAGATAGTTGTAGCATGCCTTTTCGTAGGTGAGTCCCTCCGGCATGAGAGCCTCATCGATCATGTCGGAGAGTGTCTCAAACGCCAGATACGGGTTGATCGCGCTTGCGCCGTAGCCTACTAGCAGCGCGAAGTGCATCACCTCGCGCGGCTCACCGCTTTCCAGCACGAGGGCCACGTTTGTGCGGGTTCCCTCGCGGATGAGGTGGTGATGAACGGTGGAAAGCGCAAGAAGCGCAGGAATCGGAGCGTGCTGCCTGTCTACTCCTCGGTCCGAGAGAATGATGACGCTCACTCCAGCGGCAAGCGCGCGGGTTGCCTCTCGGCAGAGCTTGCTGAGAGAGGTCTCCAGCCCCGCCTCGCCCTCCAGCGGGTCGAACAGGGTGGAGAGCGTTCGCGATTGGTAGTCGTCAATGCGGTTATGCCGCAGCTTCTCGAGCTCGACATTGGTGAGAATGGCCGACTCGAGCCGAAGCTGCCTGCAGTTCTCCTCGGTCTCCGAGAGCAGGGATCCGTTCGCTCCGATGTAGTGAACCATCGACATGACCAGTTCTTCCCGAATCGGATCGATGGGCGGATTCGTAACCTGGGCAAAGAGCTGCCGGAAGTAGTTGTAGAGAAGCTGCGGCCTCTTGCTCAGCACTGCGGCCGGCGTGTCGTTCCCCATGGACCCCAGCGGCTGCTCACCGATGACCGCCATGGGGCCGATGATGAGCCGAGCGTCCTCCAGCGTATAGCCGAACGCCTGCTGACGGTCCAAAATGGTATCGTGGTCCGGAAGGTAGACATGCGGAGGCTCCGGCAGGTTACGCAGCTCGATCTTGTTCTCGGAGACCCACTTGCGGTAGGGCTTCTGCCGAACCAGGCGCCGCTTGATCTCCTCGTCCGAGATGATCTTGCCCTCCACCGTGTCCACCAGAAAGATCTTTCCCGGCTGCAGGCGCCACTTCTCGCGGACGTTCTCGGGTGGGATATCGAGCACACCTGCCTCGGACGCCATGACGACCAGATCATCCTTTGTCACCAAGTATCGCGCGGGTCGCAGCCCGTTGCGGTCCAGGATTGCGCCTATCATCCGGCCATCGGTGAACGCGATGGCGGCAGGACCATCCCACGGCTCCATCATGCAGGCGTGATATTCATAGAAGGCGCGAAGGTCGTGGTCCATCTGCTTGTCGCCTGCCCATGCCTCGGGCACCAGCATCATCATGACGTGCGGCAGGCTTCGCCCGCCCATCATCAGCAGCTCCACGGCGTTGTCGAGCGTGGCTGAGTCGCTTCCGGTTTCGCTCACCAGCGGCTTCACCTTCGCCACGTCGTCGCCCAGAAGTTCGCTTTGGAGTCTCGCTTCGCGCGCCCGCATCCAGTTGCGGTTGCCGCGCAGCGTGTTGATCTCGCCGTTGTGCGCCAGGATTCGATAGGGATGAGCGAGGTCCCACGTTGGGAAAGTGTTCGTGCTGAACCTCTGGTGAACCATAGCCAAGGCGGACTCTACAATAGGGTCGGCCAGGTCGAGGTAGTAGACTCCCATCTGCCGCGCCAGCAGGAGGCCCTTGTAGACCACTGTGCGCGAGGAGAGGCTGGAGATATAGAAGTACGATCCCTCGCGAAGCTCCTTGCCCTGAATTCGCTTCTCGATGACCTTGCGGATGACATAGAGCTTGCGCTCAAACGCCTCCTGGTCGGCAACGGTCGAACCCATGCCCACCACGAACTGGCGGATGACGGGCTCCACCTCGCGGGATTTGCTGCCAATCTTAGTTGGGTCCGTAGGCACGTCGCGCCAGCCCAGGAAGTCCTGCGCCTCGTCCGAGATGACCTTTGCGACAAGCGCTTCGCAGATCCGACGCTCCGCAGGGTCGCGCGGCAGAAAGACCATGCCCAGGCCATAGCGGCCCTCGGGCGGAAGAACTGCGCCAAAGTCGCGCCGCAGAAGTGCGTCCGGCACCTGCAGAGTGATGCCGGCACCGTCCCCGGTCTCTGGGTCGCAGCCGCAAGCGCCGCGGTGCTCGAGGTTCACGAGAATCTGCAGACCCTGTCGCACGATCTCGTGCGAGCGCTTGCCTTTGATATTCGCCACGAACCCAACTCCGCAGGCGTCGTGCTCGAACTGCGGATCGTATAGGCCGGATTTTTCTGGCAGGCTGTTTGCGCTCATCTCGTTTCCTTACGCACGATCTCGACAGGTTGCTGGGTCCAAGGACAAAGAAGCCCCTGGCCCACGCATCGGCTTCTGAAGCGCCCTCGCTGGAGCGCAACATGCAGCCTTTGATGCGTTATGGCCACGGGCCGTCTTCGGTACCGTGTGGAAAATGGATTCCTAGTTTAGCAAAGTTGCTGGGTTTGGGTCAATAGGTTGGAGTGGATAGGTGAGTCACCTATGCTATTTTCTGGAGAGCGCGAGCTATGGGACGTATGAGACCATTGGGACGTATGAGACCTTTTGGAGGAATGAGATCAATGAACCCTTTCCGCCCGGTGGGTCGTAATAGTCTCATCACAGCCCTGAGGAGACATGACATGAGACGTTCGCTGAAGCACGATCCGCGATTCTCATCCGTTGCTGCTGCAGCCTCACTCTTGCTCGCTGCCCTCTGCATGACTGGCTGCAAGTCAGGCGGGAGCTCGGCAAGCGGTGGCCAGACCGGTGCGCAGGTTATGGCGAAGAGCAAGGCTGCGTACGATTCCTTGACCTCGTACAAAGGCGTGAGCAAGGTCACTGGTACCGGCACAGCCGGGGGAGCAAACATGGCCCTGAACACGCATGCCACTATCCAGTTCGTCCGGCCGGGGAAGATTCACGTTGAAGGCATCACCATGTTTGGCGGTTCCAAATTCGCCTACGCTTCCGATGGAGTATCTACGTGGGAGAATCTGCTCGGGCAGGGCTGGAAGCCGGCGCAAAGCACCGAGATGGCTGTCGGGGGTGCAACCGGCATTTCCATGCTTGCCGGTATGACTATTCCTGGCACGCTCCTAAAGCTCGCAATGCCTCCGTTCGCCAGTGGCTCGAAGTTCTCGGACAATGTCGCCTCCGAAAGTGTCGGTGGGCAGCCGACGTACAAGGTCGAGGCAACCAACCCCGCAGGGAAGACCACATGCTGGGTGGATAAGAAGTCACTGCTTCTCGTCAAGGTCCGCAGCGAACTCAAGGGGCTCACTGCCGACGAGACGTTCGCGGAGGTGGAGATCAATCCGGGCATCCCAGAGACCGTCTTTGCAAAGCCGGCAGGTGTGCCGTAGGTATTTGGCGTTTTATATGTCCCTTGGGTCCCTTGCGCAACGCAGGACGCATAGGACATATGGGACCTATGGGACCATTGCAATACGGCGGTACTCAGCGCTGCGGCCCTGCCACAGCAAAGCTAAGCACGCTGCTCCCATACACAAAGCTCACTCCGCTCCCATCTGGCAGCCACTCCAGGTCGGAAACGTGGTTTCTATCTCGGTCGCCGGGGACGTCATACTGGCGGAGCCACTCCTCGTCGAGCACCACGATGGGTTCAAGCTCACGGCCTTGAAGGTCGGTGAACCAGATTCCATAGGTTGTTGCCTCAGTTTCAGTAAGTTGAAACAGCCATGCGAGCCTGCCATCACAAGCGGACAAGCAAACCTCGGAGTAGACGCATCCTGACGGAAGAACAACCTTCTTTCGAGTCCCCTTTAGTTCCACTAGACCTAGGTTCAGGCGATTGATGTAGCAGTCAGGCACGTCAAACAGCTCCGAATGCGCGTCCTTGCCCTTTCGGCTCACCGTCACGAGCTCGTTGTCCATCGTGGTTTGCGAGCACACTCCGTCGCGCATATTCCAGACGTCGCGCTCCATGTTCTCTTCGCCATCGAGCGCGTACACGTCCAGCCCAACAATCGACTTCATGCTGTACGAGGGGATAGGCAGTCCTATGGAAGGCCTATCGGCAAACCAGATTGGTGTATTGTAGATTCCTGGATAGGTCAAGTCACAACGGAAGCCAGTCGACCCGCGATCGAGAAAGCAAGTTACCCACTCGTCTGCCGTAGTAAGCCAGCAGAGTCGCTCCCTTCCCGGGGAAACACTCACCGACGGCGGGCTGTATAGGGTCTCGCTCCACAGCAGCTTGCCGTCCTTGTCAAAACCGCGACAGGGCATCGTTCGGGCTTTGGGTGGACATCTGGTCTCCCACTCGCTGAATTCCGTGGTACTGGGATCGTGCAACAGTATTCGATAGGAGCACGTCTCCTTGTCCAGCACGAAGAGGAGCAGCCGCCCGTCGAACAGCCACCGCTTGTAGAACTGCTCGGCGGCGGGAATAGGGATGACGCTGATGAGGCGATCGGCGAGGGTGGTCAATCGGTGCCCTTATGTGGTTGTCGACTGGTGATCGACGGGGTACTTGGCTTGCTCGCTCCTGGCATGGGTGTGGCTGGAACACTCTGGATCGGTGGCGCATACAGACCATTGAACCAACGAGTTATCCGAGGAGCACGACCTGTTACATCCATGAGGATCGTGCTGAAACCCGAAGAAGCAGGCACGCCTGCCCGAACTCCGAAGACGACGTACCCGTCGTTCGAATAGACCGACGTGATGCGCAGCGGCCGGTTGCGCGCCCGATTGACCTTTGCGCGCACAAGGTCCGTAACGTCTATCTTCCTCCACTTGCCAAGCACCCTCCGTAGGACCTGTACACGATCGTCGCCGATCGCAGCAGTTGTCACTCTCGAATCAAACCTCACCAATGGGCGCTCCGAATGCCCTACAATTACTGGGAACCCGCCAAGTCTGACGGCATTGTTCGCAGGAGTGCCGCTCCGTCCGATGCGATAGTCGATGATATCCTCTTCACGGATTGGCATTTGATAGGAGGATGCAACGAGGGCCCGTCGCATGTGCTCCGCCTTCTCGGCAGCGACCTGCTCGTCAAAGTCAGTTCGAGTACCTATCGGCGTCTCCGTGAACTCACCGGACTCCTTTGCAAGACTGAGCAGCACCCGTCTGTGACTCGGCTTGTACGCTCCGGCGAGAAGACAAATCGACGAGCCTTGGCGAATCAGGCGGCTTCCGGGCATCAGACCCTTTGGTAACGGAAGGGAGATTAACTCCTTCCTGTCGAGCGTGAATCGGGTCAACAACCACCGAGAACTGACATACCGAAGGAACCAGACGCTATTTGTCTCTTGATCCCATGCGATATCCTGAAGGCCAGATATCTCTCCCTTTGGCATTCGGACGTTATGTTCAGCCTCGGCACCATATCGCAGTGTAAGCGTGTCATTCTCGGTATTTCGACGGGCGACACTGGTCTTTGATGGGTCAGCGGGTATCAGCCGAGCTAATGGCTCTCTATTGCAGGCGTGGCGCTGGAGTGCAGCGGTCAATACAACAAGCGTCCACGCAGGCGTTGCTGTCCACAGATTCATTTAGCAGTAGACACTTCGGTCCGCCGGACAAGCGCGGTCGATTTCGATGAACCGACAGAACCCTGGAGGGCATCGATTGTCCACACAGCATCGCCATAAACACAGCTTAGCGTACGGCCGTCGAGCCCCCATCGAATGTGACGGGGCGCCTCAGCAATAGGCATTGGCGCGCATGGACCGGGCAGCGCCTGCCGCCTCATGTCTGAGCCGTCTGTGTTGGAAACCCACAAGTCCCATGCAGCCTGCCGGCTGCCGTAGAGATTGCCTGGCAGCGCGTTGGCAGCGCGCTGGAACTTGTCCCTGTCCTCATCACGCTCAATGAGCCACGCGATCTTCTTGCCGTCTGCTGAGGGGACCATCTCGTGCATCGTGGCGCGAAATGGCAGCTTCACACTCCAAGAGTACCGCGCAGGACTCGGCCGAGCCAGACCTACCGCCTCAAATCTGACTTCATCAATGTCCTGTTCGCCTGGTAGTGCAGAAACCTGAACTACACGCTGGTCCAGCAAGACGGACCACACATTGTGTGCCTTGTCAGAAAACTCGTCGAGCCGGACCGACACCTGCTTCGCCAATCCAGCTGGGTCTCTCAAAACCAGTCGCTTGGGAGCGTAGTCCTTGTTCTCTTCGATACCCGCGAGGCTGCTGTTGCCAGACAACCAACTCCACTCCAATTTGGAAGTCAGCTTGACGTGTCCCGAACCACTTACTGTTGCTACGTGCCAACTGTCTCCTGCGTTCCAAAGGACCCACTTACCATCTGGCGATGCTTGAACGGTCTCGGACCACACGCCGGTAGTGCGGAATACACGAGCCAAACCGTCCAACAGAGTCGACTCGCCCGTCGCAACATCAAGCCGATGTGGGAGACCTCCATGCGTCCAGCCCTGGAACACGACGGTGTCTCGCGTCGCAAGCGCTACCTGTGCCAACTCTACATCGGTTAGGTAAAGGATGTGGCGGTCCGACATCCACATGTACGTGCTCCCGATGCTGAACGAAGAGCCATTTGGCGACAATATCGGGGGTCGCAAACCCCAGCTCTTGCAATCGGCCACGCGAATTGGGGCCCGCGCGGTCTGTACAGGCTCGTTCGCGATATCGGTACGGAGACACAGACCCAGAGCCACGGCGAGATACATCGTCATTCCCCTACTCCTCCCCCATCTTCCACTTGGCCCCGACCCTCTGCAGGACCCAGCTCCCTGTGACTCCGGGTTCCTTGAAGACAATCGTCGCCTTGTCGCCCCGAACCACCATGCGCAGCAGCGTCCGCTTCTGCGGCGCGCCGGCCGTGGCCTTCACCATCTTGATGAACTCCGCTTTCCCCATCTTTGCAATGGCCTCGTCCGTCTCCCTCAACGACGCGCCGACCATCATCGAGCGCATCACACTCAGGTCTCCGCGACGAACCGCCTTCTCGAACGCTATGACGGCGAGCATCTGCGGGGTCTTGGAGACTGCCTTGCCGGTTACAATCGAGGTGACCGCCGGTGGCGGACGAACGGGAAGGTTGAACAAGGCGCTAAACCGATACTTCTCCGGCTTTGCGCCCTCCTTGAAGTGGAGGAAGGAGTCCTCCTTGGTCATCTGGATGGAGCCGGACACGGACCGCGCATCCAGCTTCAGGCCCTGGATATCGTAGGTGTCGGGCTTTC
>VFKD01000423.1 GCA_009885735.1 bacterium | reverse complement strand
TCTCCGGCGCCGAGAGTGCCCTTGTTGCCCAGGCTGTCACCGTGAGCCACCGTTCCACCCAAAACGTAGGTGATGGTCTCGATGCCGCGGTGCGGGTGCCAAGGGAAGCCCGCCACGTAATCGTCCGGGTTGTCGTTGCGAAAGTCGTCGAAGAGTAGAAACGGATCGAACTCGGTGGTATCGCCGAAGCCAAAGGCGCGGTGCAGGCGAACGCCCGCGCCCTCCATCTTCGGCTGCGCCTCAATGACGCGCTTTACTGCTCTAATGGACATTGGACCGCTCCTAAGGGGAAAGGGACTCAAGGGACCTAAGGGACCTAAGGCACATAGGTCCCATACGTCTCATGTGTCCCATTCGTCCCATGCCTTTCCATCTGCCTCAGGCGATTAGCTCCTTTATCGCCTTGGCAGACTCCACGCCGGTGAGGCGGAAGTCCAGCCCTTGGTGACGATACGTTAATCGCTCATGGTCGAAGCCCAGCAGGTGCAGCACGGTCGCATGGAAGTCGTGAATGTGGCATGGGTCCTTCACGATGTTGTACGAGAAGTCGTCCGTCTCGCCATAGATTGCGCCGCCCTTGGTGCCTCCGCCCGCCATCCACATGGTGAAGCAGCGCGGATGGTGGTCTCGGCCATAGTTCTCCTTGGTTAGGCCGCCCTGCGAATAGACGGTTCTGCCAAACTCGCCGCCCCAGATGATGAGCGTACTCTCGAACAGCCCCCTCCGCTTCAGGTCCTGAATCAGGCCGTAGCATGCCTGATCCACATCCTTGCACTGCATGGGCAGGCGGCCTGAGACGTTTGAGTGCGTGTCCCAGTTGTTCAGGTAGACCTGCACAAACCGCACGCCCCGCTCCACCATTCGGCGGGCCATCAGCGTTGTGTAGGCGAATGTGCCCGGCTTGCGAGCCTCCTCGCCGTATAGCTTGTAGGTGTCGTCGGGCTCGCTCTTGAGATCGGTGAGCTCGGGCACGCTGGACTGCATCCGATAGGCCAGCTCATACTGCTCGATTCGCGTGTTGGTCTCATCGTCTCCCACGGTCTTGTACGTCATCTCGTTTAGCGCTCGCAGACCATCCAGCGTGCTCCTTCGTACGTGCGAAGGGACCCCGCGCGGGTTGTTGATGAATAGGATGGGGTCCCCGGTTGATCGGAATGAGGTCGCCGCATGCTGTCCAGGCAGGTATCCAGCCTGCCAGAGTCTGGCGGAAATAGCCTGAATCTGCTCCGTATTCGAAGGCTGAGCAACCATCACAACGAAAGTGGGAAGGTTCTGGTTGAGCGTGCCTAGCCCGTACGAAGTCCAGGCACCGATGCAGGGCCGCCCCGTCACCTGGTTGCCTGTCTGCATGTTGGTAATAGCCGGCTCGTGGTTGATGGCTTCGGTGTGCATCGAGCGAATGAAGCACATGTCATCGACCATCTTGGCCGTCTGAGGCAGCAGTTCCGTCACCCACATGCCGCTCTTGCCATGCTGGGCAAACTTGTACTTGGTCGGCGCAATGGGGAACCTGGCCTGTCCCGAGGTCATAGTGGTGAGCCGCTGGCCCTTTCGCACCGTCTCCGGCAGGTCCTTGTCGTACCATTCGTGTAGATTCGGCTTGTAGTCGTAGAGGTCGAGCTGCGACGGCCCGCCCAGCATGTGCAAGTAGATGACGTGCTTTGCCTTGCCGGGGAAGTGCGATCCAGGATAGAGCTGCCTCCCAGGACCCGCGGATGCGCTTTTGCCAAGGGCCGACATCGCGGCCAGGCCCAGCGCGCTCTTCATTCCCCTGCCCAGGAACTGCCGACGGGACTCCGCCTGCAGCCAATCTTGCGCCTCCGGGTGGTTGATGTCGATGGTTTCGGCGCGCCGCGCCATGGCGGCCATCTCGCGCTGCTGACACTCTTCAAGGTAGATCATTTGTTTAGCACCTCGTCTAGGTTCATGAGTTGGTTTGCAAGCATGGTCCAGGCGGCCAGCTTCTCTACTGGTACAGAAGGATCGGCCTTCGACTCGCCCTCGGAGATGAGCTCCTTCGCCTCCTTGGCATGCGAGTCATAGAATCGCTGCAGTTCAGCGAACGTGCGCTTCACAATGGGCAGTTCGGCAGCTTTCAGCGGCCGCGACAAGATGCGCTTCGCCAGGAAGTCGGTCTGGGAGCCCAGCGTTGTTCCGCCGTTCTTGAGCGTGAGCTGAGCGAGGTTTCGGGCCGCCTCGATGAACTGAACGTCATTGAGAGTTGCGAGAGCCTGGATGGGTGTATTGGTACGATCACGCTGAACCGTACAAGTCTCCCGGCTTGGCGCATTGAATATCTCCATCCCAGCGGGCGGAGCGCTGCGCTTCCAGAAGGTATACATCGACCTTCGGTAGAGGTTTTCGCCGGCATCGCGCATGTAGTTGCGAGTGTCGCTACCCGGCATCGCGACCGCTTCCCACACTCCGTCCGGCTGATAGGGTCGCACGCTTGCGCCGCCCATTTTGCGAACCAGCAGTCCGCTCGCAGCCAGGGCGTAGTCCCGCACCATCTCGGCATCCATTCGGAACCGCGGGCCCCTGGCCAGCAGCCGATTCTCCGGATCCTTCTTTCGCTTGAGCGGCGTAACTGCCACCGACTGGCGGTAGGTGGCCGACGAGACCAGCAACTTGTAGAACTTCTTGAGGTCCCATCCGCCCTCTCTGAATTCAACCGCCATCCAGTCCAGCAGCTCCGGATGAGATGGCAGCTCGCCCGCCACGCCGAAGTCGCCCGAGGTCTTCACGAGTCCGCTTCCAAACAGCTCCTGCCAGATGCGATTGACCGTGACCCTGGCCGTGAGCGGATTCTCAGGCCGCATGAGCCACTTGGCAAGTCCGAGGCGCGTCTTCGGATAGTCCGGCGGCATGGAGGGCAGCACGGCGGGAGTTATCGGCTTCACCGGGTCCTTGCGCTTGTCGTACTCGCCTCGGAAGAGGATGAATGCGCTCGCCTCGTCGTTGGTCTCCTGCATCACATGGGCAATGGTGCCGCGAGCGAGAATCTTGCGTCGCTCGTCCTCAAGGGAGGTGAACTTCGCGGCTGCTGCCTTGTAGGCGTCGTCCACTCCTCCCAGCCAAGTGACGAAAAGCTCGTCCTTGTCTGGAGCGCTCAGCTTCGCAATGCCTCTATTTGCGAGGTAGCCGAAGCGAGTGCCGCTGCGAACGTCGTTCGCCTCGACTGCGGTGAAGGCCCTGCCATAGAAACGCAGGTCTTGCAGCGCGAGCCCGTCAATCTGTGCCGTAGTATTGCGCTGACCGATTTTCAGCGGCACTGGCGTTCTAATCGTGCTCTTGAGCGTGTTCGTCTGGACGTCGAAGTCCTTTTGCGCTCCATCCACGAATATCTTGATGGCTTCGGGCTTAGCCGTGCCGTCGTAGCTCACGCAGACGTGGTGCCACTGTCCGGCCTTCAGAGGCTCCTTCGCCACCACCTTTAGGGCATCCTCGGGATACCTATTGATGATGTGCGTGCCCACTCTGCCGCCCTCGAGCCAGATGTCCCAGCCGCGGTGCGCGTTTGTCTCGTCCATGCGGCCCACGATTGCGCCGCCGGTGTCTGCCCTGGGCATCTTGACCCAGGCGCTCACCGTGAAGGGCTGGTCCTTCTCACGGTCGCCAGCGAATGCCAGCTCAATGTTCACTCCCGCGTTTCGCAGCAGGGCTTGTTCGGCAACGTGGCCCGCGGTCCAGGCTACAGCCCCAGAAGTCTTGAAGTTGACCGCGCCGCTGCCCGCTCTCCCGCCAACTGCCGAACCGGCACCCTCAGCGAGCTGCGCGTGCAACAGCAGGTCCGAAGCCGGGATCTTGCCGGCGAGCGCGGCGGGGCCAGTGCCGGACAGCCAACTGTCGAAGTCCGCCCGCGCGGCCATCTTTCGCGCCTCAATCGCGGCTTGCGCGGTCGTAACCTCCGGCTTGATGCCTTCAAAGCGGTCACGATCCTCAAGCCGAGGAACAGTCAGAATGGGAGGCGTGTCCTTTACATTGCCGTCCATGGCCTTCTGCGTAGTGTTGTTGAAGAATGCGCTGAGCGAGTAGTAGTCCTTCTGTGTAAACGCATCATACTTGTGGTCGTGGCAACTGGTACACATAAGCGTGGAACCCAGCCATACCGATGCGGTGGTCTCCGTCCTATCCTTGGCGTAGAGGACCTTGTACTCTTCGTCGATAGCGCCACCCTCGCTCGTGGTGATATTGCAGCGGTTGAAGCCTGTTGCAATCTTCTGATCGAGCGTTGGGTTCGGTAACAGGTCGCCGGCGAGCTGCTCTATAGTAAATTGGTCGAACGGCATGTTCTTGTTGAACGCGGTTATGACCCAGTCGCGATAGGCCCAGATCTCGCGGAAGTTATCGATGTGAATGCCGTGGGTGTCGCCGTATCTTGCGGCATCCAGCCAGTATCTGCCGCGATGCTCGCCCCACTGCGGTGTAGCCATGAACTGATCCACCAGGTTCGAGTAGGCGGTCGGAGCTTTGTCACGAACGAAGGCCTCCACCACGTCCGGCTCTGGTGGCAGCCCGGTAAGGTCGAGGCTCAGTCGTCGGGCGAGGGTTCTGCGGTCGGCTTCTGGAGCCGGCGTCAGCCCTGCCTTCTCAAGTCTGGCGAGGATAAATCGATCGATGGGGTTACGGACCCAGCCCGCGTTGATGACGGGCGGCAAGGCGGGACGCTTCGGCGTCTGTAGCGACCAGTGCATCTCATACTGCGCGCCCTCGGCTACCCACCGTGCGAGCATGTTCTTCTGCGCGGCGCTAAGCACTTTCCTCGTGGCCGCAGGAGGCATAATTGGCCCTCGCCCGTTGATTCGCTGGATTACTGAGCTCGCGCCAGGCTTGCCCTTCACAATGGGAGCATGGTCGCCCTTGGCAGCGGTTGCGTCGTCGAATCTGTCCAGCCTCAAGTCGGCCTTGCGCGCTGCGGAATCCGGTCCATGGCATGGAAAGCAGTTCTCAGCCAGGATGGGGCGAATGTCGCGGTTGTACTGCAGCTTGGCAGGCTTGGGAGCCTTCAGCATTGGCTTCTGGGCAATGCTTGACCCCGCGACGAGAGCAAGAGTGAGTACGCTTGCAGCGGCGATCCCGGCAGCAACGTATGAAGTTGAGCGTGAGCGGTTAGGTTTCATGGACGGCGATTCTCCAGGGTGCAGTCTTCGGCTGGACGCGCGATGAGTCAGGCGCTCTTCAGCGCCTTCACGCTCGCCTATCTGCTTAGACAAACAGGATACTGTAATGATACTCGTATTTTAGGAATCGACGGCTCCTACCACGGCTGTCGAACGTCGAATTGGCGCACATTTGTGCGATGGGACACATCGGCGTCAGAGTTGAAGGGATTCGGAGACCTTCGACGGAATCCTGATCGGCAGGCGCGTCGCCGGTCACCATGCGCCATCAAGGATGAGTAGATGTTCACTGGACTCGATCATGTCGCCATCCTGGTAGCCAATACAGAGGAGGCGCTTAAGGTCTATCGCGACCGGCTGGGGCTGCCCCTTCTGTTCAGCGAGGTGGTCAACAACGGCGCCGTTCGCCTCACCCACCTGGACCTGGGCAACACTCACCTACAGCTTGTGGAGCCGCTGGACGAAGCGCACCCGCTGTCCGTCCATCTCCGCGAACACGGTCCCGGCCTGCATCACTTCTGCCTCTCGGTAGAGAACGTCTCGGAGGCGATGGCAGTTGCACCTGAGGCGGGCCTCGAGCTGGCTCAGGCCGCGCCGCACCAGGGTCCGAACGGCAAGCGCGCGGCGTTTCTGTCGAAGGCATCAACCGGCGGCGTGCAGATCGAGATCACCGGTGCATAATCCTCTGCGACCGAAGCTGCGCGCAAAGCAGACCACCTACGGCCTCTGGGTCACCGTCGAAGCGCCCTCCATCACCGAGGCGGCGGCCGCGCTGGAGCTCGACTGGGTCTGCATCGACATGGAGCACGGCCACCTGGGCTTTCACCATGTGATCGAGCACCTTCGAGCGCTTCGGGGTTCAAGCACCGCCGCCGTGGTTCGCGTTCCCGGTATCGAGATGAGCTCCATCAAGCGCGCGCTGGACATGGGGGCGCACGGAGTCATCGTTCCGTACATACAGAGCGCCGAGGAGGCGGAAACCGCTTTCCGCTACGGTCGTTTTCCTCCTCGCGGGGTACGCGGGGTCAGCGGCGACCGCGCGGTACAGTGGGGCTTAGCATCCCAGGAGTATCTCGCGTCCGCGGACGAGGAGACGCTCATCATTCCGCTGATCGAGACGCGCGGCGCCGTTGCTGAGATCGATGCCATCCTGGACATTCAGGGCTTGGAGGCGATCTTTTTCGGTCCGGCGGACTTCTCCGCATCCCATGGATTCCTGGGAGAGTGGGAAGGGCCCGGCATGGCGGAGAGCATCCTGCAGATTCGCGCAAAGGCGGACGCAAAGGGCATTGCCGCAGGCGTCCTCTCGCGCAGCATCGAAGATTCGATTCGCCGCCGCGACCAGGGCTTCGGCATGGTCGGCCTCGGGGCGGACCTGCCGCTTCTCATTCGCGCAATTCGCGAGAACCTCGCGTCACTTACCAACTCTTAACTCAGTGATCGGCGCTCTGCGTCGAGATAGGCTACACAGATATGGATCGAGACTTCAGCGTCGGCATAACCCGCGATTTCATCGGCCCCGACGGCCGCATGACCTACAAGGACATCGGCCTCGGCCTGCTTGATGCAGAGCCGCAGTGCGCGCACGACTTCCTTGCGGAGCATCACACACCGGTCCTGCCGGAGCAGATCGCGCGCCTGGACGCAGTTCTCTCGCTCACGCCTTCCTGGAACAATGCGACATTGGAGCAAGGCGCGGAACGACTCGCAATCGTCGCGCGCTTCGGCGTCGGCTACGACACGTGCGACGTGTCCGCTCTCACCGCGAACGACGTCCTGCTCACCATCACTCCCGGCGCCACGGATCACCCCGTAGCGGGGGGCGTGCTGGGCATGATGCTCGCCATGAGCCGCAAGCTGTTCACCAAGGATCGGCTCGTGCGCGAGGGACGCTGGAGCGAGCGGGCTAACTTCATGGGAACCGAGATGGGCGGCAGGGTGCTG
>VFKD01000642.1 GCA_009885735.1 bacterium | reverse complement strand
GTCTTCAATCCACTCACCTCAGCTTGCAGATTCGCCGATTCTTGCGCCGTTCCTGCTTTGCATCAGACGGCTATTGAACCACGAAAGATGGTAATACCTCGAAAATGGCTCTCTCGCCGTTGCCCTTCTCGCTGCCTCTGCGTCTCCGTGGTGAGAATGCCGTTGCCCTTGACGTTCTCCGTGCCTCTGTGTCTCTAGCGCAGCGGGCGGTTCAGCAGCCCTTAACCGTCCTCCCTGGAGCTCGGCCGCAGAAGCTGCTCCTCGGGCACGGAGGTCGCACTGCCCGCAGGACGCAGCAGAATCTCGGAGGCCTCACCTGGCTGGGACGCAGGCCGGAGCAGCCTTGATGCAGCGGTTTCATTCCTGAAGCGCTCTTCAAGGAGTGGCAAAACGGCCTCCGCATAGCTTAGGGCAGACTCGCTTCCGACAAGTAACTCCGGCGCTGATTCCCAGTCCACTCGTTGCGAAGGGTCCGCGATGAGCCGCCTCAAGGGTTCCGCGCCACGACCAGTGCCGGCAGCTTGCAGCGCTCGCAGGATGCGCATTGTGTGGTTGTGACCCGCTCCGACGAGCGCTTCGCAGAGAGCGGGAGTGGCATCCGCCGGAAGCAGGCCGTAGTGCTCCTCGCGGACCGCGTCCAGAGCGGCAGGCAGGGCCAGCTTCGCTGCTTCGGCTTGCGGAGCTTTCATCGCGATGGTGCCGTACCTCCCAGTCTGCAGCCGCGCGAGAACGCCAACGGAGAGTGGGTCCGCCAGCTTGCCGAGCGAAGCAATCGCCTCCTCGATTGTCTGCCGGAGCGTGGAGTCCTCGCGCGCGGCAGACATGAGCAGCCCAGGAAGCATGAACAACATCGATACCCCGAACGTAGCTGTGAATACTTCGAGAATCCAGCTATTGGATGAGGCTCCGCTATTCAGCAGCGTATGGGCGAGAGCGGCCACTGCGGCGAGAACTGTCCAGGTGAAGAACTGCCAACGAACCACTCCGCGGCGAAACCGTCCCCTCTTGTCGAGATACGCTCTGTCCGACACAAGCGACCGAAGTGCTGAAGTCGCTCTCTCCCACTGCTCGGGCGTCAAATGGCACTCGCCCAGGCACGCCGCCACCACCAGGCGGTCGCGCCAATAGCGTCCCGAAGTCTCCTCCACCGCCGATATGAGCACGTCGACCTCTTCGTCGCCCAGCGCAACTCCCACAGAGACTCGCTCGGCAATGGGCCGCACGCGGCACTTGCGACCGAGGCGCCGGATGTGCTTGGCGACCGTCGGGCTCAGGTGCTGGGAATGAGCCTTCATCTCTTTCGGCATCCTAGACGCTCCCATCTACGGGACCTGAGCTAGGCCGCAGAAGCTGCTCCTCGGGGACGGAGGTCGCGGATGACGCAGGGCGGAGGAGGATGTCCCTAGGCGCACCGGGAGCTTCCGCGGGGCGCAGCAGCCGCGCGGCGGAGGTCTCTTGGCGAAGGCGTTCTTCGAGGATGGGAAGAACCAGCGCCGCCTGTTTCCTGACCCGCTCTGACGGCGACGCATTGGCCATTCTTCGAACTGGTCCTGCTGCAGCGCCCGAGCCGGCACGACCTAGGGCATCGAGAATCTGAACGGCTAGGTTCTCGTCTGTGCGCTCCGCAGCACAGCAGAGCGCCGGAGTGGCCTCGCGAGGCAGCAGAGTGTAGTGGTCGTGTCGTATGGCTTTCAGAACTTCTGGAAGCGCTTCACACGCCACCTCCGCCAAGGGACCGGATCCCTGTGCAGCAGCGCTCGCGAGAAGTCCCGCAGACAGTGGGTCGCGAAGTCTGCCCAGCGACCGTGCGGCTTCGCAGACTGATAACCGGACCCTCTCTACATCCGAGGCGAACGATGCGCCGAGACTCGGCAGATAGAATAGGACAGACAGTAAGAGGCTCAGAGACAGTCCGTAGCCCAAATCCGATAGTGTGAAACCGTCATACTCGCTATTCAACAGGGTGAATAGAGTGTTGATCGTGACCCCCAGTGTCACTCCAGCGAGCGCGCTCCATGCCAGTCCCCTGCGCATGTTCCCCTGAACATCCCGCATCCGGCGAAGAGTCATCACATCCCTCAGGGCAGCGGAAGCGCTGGCATATTGATTGATGGTGAGGCGGCAAAGCCCAAGACACCAACACGCCACGACATGCTCTCGCCAACGACCGCAGCGCCTTACTTGAACGGTTTGTGTAAGCATCCGTATATCCTGGTCGCTGAGTGAGCCGCCCGATGCGATTTGGAGGGCAGCCAGACGCACAGGATTGGTCCGACGCAGTCTTCTGAGACAATTGGACACGTTCGGACACATCTGGGCAGTCATGGCAAGGGCGTTCGCTGCCATATCACTCGCTCCTGCCATCCGGACCAACGCTAGGCCGCAAGAGCTGCTCCTCGGGGACTGCGCTCGCGGCACCTGCAGGTCGGAGGAGGATGTCCCTAGGCGCGCCGGGAGCTTCCGCGGGGCGCAGCAGCCGCGCTGCCGAGGTCTCCTGTTTCAGTCGCTCCTTCAGAATTGGCAGGACTCGCTTGACCACCTCGAGTACCTCCAGCTCTTTCTCATACATCGCGGTTGAGCGAACCTGACCCACTGCCGCCGAAGCCGGTAGGGCCGCCATCAACTGGCCCACATCCTCTGCCGCGCGGCCGTCGCCCGCGCGGCCAAGCGCCTCCAGGATCGGGATCGCCTGCGGGCGGTCTACTCGATACATGAGCCAGCCCAACGACGGCACTGCATCCGGAGGCAGGAGGCCGTAGTGCTCCTCGCGAACCGCGGCGAGACACGGTGGCAGCGCTTCGCACGCAGCATCGGAAACGTCCTTGTCGCGATGACATTGAGCTTCCGCGAGAAGCCCAACCGCAAGTGGATCCTCAAGCTTGCCGAGAGATCTGGCGGTGACAGCCTGAATGTTCTTGGCGTAAGAAGCCTGGACTGCGGTGAATGTCCGAATAACGGGAACCATGAAGGCCACCCAAAGCACGCCGAACAGGATGACGAAAGCGACGGTTTCACCACCTTCATCACTGCTGCCTTCTGAATAGGGAAAGGTTCCCAGCGCGGCTAGCGTGGCTGAGAGCAATGTCACGAAAAGCAGCAGCAGGATCGCCGCCACGGGCTTCATGACCGGTGTGTTCCCAGAAAGAGGCTGAATCAACCTGCCGTCTGGCCCTTGAAACTCTCCACCCTTCATTACTCGCCGCAATGCTTCGGAAGCTCTGTCCTTCAACTCGCCTGACAATCTACATTCGCCGAGAGACCAAACCGCCACGATTCGCTCCGCTGAACTCAGCCTGGGCCTAGCCTGAGAGGCCGAGATGAGCAGCTCGATGGCTTGGTCGGTGAGCGAATCACCCGCCGCAATGCTTTCGGCGGCGATGCGAACAGGGTGCGGTGGCGGGAGCCTCCGGAGGCACCTCTCCACGAAATCGTCCATGTGGGGCCGAGACGTAAGCTTCTCCTGCGGCACCCTACTCACTCCTGCCATCCGGACCCACGCTGGGCCGAAGAAGCTGCTCCTCGGGGACAGCCGTTGCGCTTCCCGCAGGGCGGAGGAGCACGGCCCCAGGTGCGCCGGGAGATTCCGCTGGGCGCAGCAGCCGGGCTGCAGAGGTCTCTTGGCGGAGCCGCTCCTCTAGCACCCGTAGCACTCGCTGAGCAAGGTCCACAACCGTCTCCTTGTCCCCAAGTACCAGCCACTTTGGAAAGGACCAACGGCCGACGACCTTAGAATCTGCGATCAGCCGGGCAAGCGGTTCGGCGCAGGCGCCGTCTCCGGCAGCCGCAAGCGCCCGAAGGATAAGCCGGGCTCTGTCCGCTCCGGCATGGGCAAGGGCTCCGCAGAGCGCAAGGGTCTGTGCGGAGCCAAGCTGGCCATAGTGATCTTCCGTAATTGCCTCTAGGACCAGGGGCAACGCCGCGTAGGCTGCACTCCCCATAGAGCAGTCGTT
This sequence comes from bacterium, assembly GCA_009885735.1. GTDB lineage: Bacteria > Armatimonadota > Chthonomonadetes > Chthonomonadales > CAJBBX01 > VFKD01. The sequence continues at coordinate 10,222 of VFKD01000642.1, read as the reverse complement.
GCGCTTGGTGGCCGTCGCCATGCAGCCCGCCGCCAGCGGGTCCCGCAGCTTACCCAGTGCAGTAGCGGCCTCTGCCCTTGAACACGTCAGGTCGCCAGCATCCCATCCGAATGAGATGGGCAGAGCGAAAGGCAGAATGAGAAGTGAGGCGAGGCTGCTAACAAGGAACCATACTACAAGCGCGTACAGCAATCCGATCAACAAGCTTTCCACTGTAAACGGCACCATCATGAAAATACCGATTGCTCCGACTAGGGCGACGATGCACGCCGAGGTCGACCAACTCCTGCGGGCAGCGCGCAAAATCCTTCCCGGACCGTCGGTGTAGCCCTCGCCTGCCAGCAGCGAGCGGAGCGCAGACTTCACTTCCAGCAGAGTGGTTTCGTCAGCACTGCACTCACCAAGGCACCAAGCCGCCACCGAACGCTCCCGCCAATGTTTGCCTGAAGGGTCACGAACCGCCCTGAGAAGCCCGTCGAGAGACTCGCGGTCTAGCCACGGAGTCAACTCAAGCTGCTCGAAGGCCGATCGGACTGCACAGTTTGGCCGCAGTTTCCCGGTGGACTCTTTAACGGTGTGAGTCATGGCCTGTCGTATGGCCGCCGGTCTGTCAGTCATCTGCCTGACCAATAGGCTTTGCGGCCGAGCTGGGCCGCAGAAGCTGCTCCTCGGGAACTGCGCTCGCGGCACCTGCAGGGCGGAGGAGGATGTCCTCGGGTGCGCCGGGAGATTCCACAGGACGGAGCAGCCGCGATGCATGATTCTCTTGACTTCGCCGCTTCAAGAGGACTGGCAGAACCCGCTCCGCGGCAGAAACCACTGCCTGCACAGCCCCAGGAGCCCTACGCAGTTCCGACCATCTCTGCCACGAGTACGGCAGCTCAATCAGCCTCTGTACCGGCTCAGCCGCACGTCCGTCTGCTGCTCGCCCAAGCGCCTCAAGCACGCGAACGGCATGTATGTGGTCTCCAAACTCAAGGGCATCGCAGAGCGCGGGCGTGGCATCTCGAGGCAGCAATCCATAGTGCTCCTCGCGAACTGATTCCAGTATCGTGGGCAGCGTCGCTCGGGCAGCATGAGCTACTGCATTGTCACTGTCTGCAAACAGCCCGGCGACGAGGCCAACTGCAAATGGGTCCGCGAGGTTTCCCAATGCGCCCAGTGCTGCCAGCCGCAGTTTGGCCTTGACGCTCTCTTTGTGAACGATCGATGCGAGTGCGATTGGCAGCAATGGGATTGCAATGAGGATTGCGCCTACCACGAGGAACCCGCCAATCAGCGTGAGACCGAGGAGTCCGTCACCAGGAACGAACAGTCCAGCAACAAGTGCGAGCAGCAGCAAGGCCGCACCGACAAGGCCAATCCCTAACACACACGGGATCCAGAGAGGCAACCCCTTCAGGTCGCTCCCACTTAATAGGTCCCGCAGCGCGGAAGTCGCTATCGGGCGCTCCGCTGGGGAGAGTTCAGTCTCGCCGAGACACCATGCCGCGACGACGTGTTCGCGCAAAAACAGCCCAAAAGCGTCGCGGACGGTGTCAACGAGAAGGTTGAAGTCCTCCGAGCGCAGTTTCTCGCCCGAGACGATACGTTCTGCTGCGAGCCGTACAGGATGCCTCCGCGCCAGCCGCTTCAGGCACTTGGTGACAGCGGGACCCATCTCAGCTCGGAGGTTTATTGGTGCAGAGCCCATGCTAGTCGCTTCCATCTTCATGACTACTGCTTGGCCGCAGAAGCTGCTCCTCGGGCACCGCGGTCGCGGAGGAAGCAGGGCGGAGAAGCACGTTCTCGGCAGCTCGTGGAGACTCCGCAGGGCGGAGGAGCCTCGCTGCGGAGGTCTCTTGGCGGAGGCGCTCCTCTAGGATCGGCAGAACCTCCTGAGCGATTTTGCGCGTGCTGCTCGCGTAAGATTCCGACGCAAGGCGGCGAACCCGGTCGACCGCCGCGCCGGTACCGGCATTGCCGAGGGCCTTAAGAATCGCTGCATCCAAAGTAATGCTGCTGCCGAGAGCCGCGCAGAGGCTGGTTGTGGCATCTGGTGGCAGCACTCCGTAGTGCTCAGGGAGTACCGCACTGAGATTCTTCCAAAGTGCATCCGCCGCAGCGGCTCGCAGCTCTAAGCCCGAACTCATCATCGTGGTCGCAAGGATTCCCACCGAGATCGGGTCGGCCAAGTTGCCAAGTGACCGAGCAGCGGCCGCCTGCGCCAGTGTGTTCCGGCTTGCCTTCAGTATTCTGATTGCGATCAGGGGTGACGCTAACACAAGCAGCATAAACAGAAACAGTGGAATCCCAAACTGGTAGAAGATGAGAATGGTCGCGAACAACGCTATCGCTCCGACTATAAACATCACAATTGCGGAGAGAACACCCATTATTGCATCTGCAGGCAAATCACGATTTGGGGCCTGCTGTCGAGTAAGAAGTCGACGAAGCTCGCTTGTCGCACAATCTCTCTTCTCCGTGGGAAGTTCACATGAACCGAGGCACCAACACGAGACTAACACCTCCCGCCACGGGTTCTCAGACTTCTTGTCTAGCACATCCAACAGCATGGTGTAGTCGGCGGAATTGAGTTTCCCTCCATCGAGGATATTCTCGGCGCACTTGCGCACCCGCATGCCACGCGGCAGCTTGCGAATGTGGTGGCGGACGATGTCGTCCCAGCGGGACCTGTACGTAGGGACAGTAGGTTCGTTCATGCTAGGGCCTCGCTGCTGACGTGCATACAGGTGCGTTCATTCGCAAGGACTGAAGTCCTGCGCTGGGCGGCCTGCGGCCCAGTGTCCACCTTCGTGGACACAACCGGTACATCGATTGTACAGTGACTTGGCTCATTTGATAATAAGAAGCTTCAGCGAGAAACCGCCGTTGCCTTTCTTCGCGCCATCACATGTTCGCGTGAGCATGCCGTTGACTTTCTCCGCATCCTCTGCGCCTGTGTGTGCGCAAGCCCTACGCATCCGGTCCCACGCTGGGCCGCAGAAGTTGCTCCTCGGGGACAGCAGTCGCGGCACTTGCAGGGCGGAGCAGGATGTCCCCAGGTTCGCCTGGAGATTCCTCTGGGCGCAGCAGCCGCGCGGCAGACGTTTCCAGACGAAGCCGCTCTTCTAGGACGGGCAACACCTGTGCGGCTGCGGCAAGAACGGCCTCGGACCTAGTCTGTTCTGCGAGGCGGCGTACGGGCTCGGCCGCTCCGCCTGTCCCCGCAGCTCGGAGAGCTTCAAGAATCCAGAGCGACTGCTCCGTACTGGCGTGGTCTAGAGAACTGCAAAGCTCAACGGTGGCATTTGCCGGGAGGCGCCCATAGTCGCTTGGCCGAACTGCCGAGAGCACCTTCTGGAGAACAGCCTCCGCCGCCGCTCGCACCTCGAAGGGCTTGTCGGTCATCGCCCTAGCCACTAGTCCGGCGGCAAGCGGGTCGGACCGCTCTCCAAGCGAACGGGCCGCAGCTGCCCTGGCAAGGCCAAGCCGGGTGTCTTCGAGGATGCCGGATACGACAGCCGCAGGACCCATCAGCGCGATGAAACACAACCCGGAACCCTTCAGTCCGATGAAAAGAATGGTTTCAAGGTCTTGAATTGACGGAAGGCCGAAAATGACGGAAAGCAAGACTAGGCCGACGCTGATCGGAATGCCCGGTATTGCAACGGATGCGATGACATTACGCTTGACTGCTCGCCATAACCTGCCGCCCGAGTCCATGAACTCATCGCCCTTTAGAACTCGACGAAGTCCATCAGTTACGCTCTCCCTCCACTCTGGAGGCGATAGTTCGCACTGCCCCAAACACCAAGCCGCGACCATGCGCTCGCGCCAGAACTTGCCGGACTTCTGGGTGAGCGCCTCCAGGAGAGTGCTGCAGGCTGCGGCATCAAGTTCTCCTCCTGCGAGAATCGTCTCCGCGCACTCCCGCACCGGCGAGCCGCGCCGAAGCATGCGAGTGTGCCGGCGGACGATGCCCTCCCAGCGGGATACGAGGGGCGTGACCTGGCCTTGGCCGTGGTTCATGTCACGCCCTCGCGGCCCACGCATGCACGGGTGTGCCTATCATTCGCAGGGACTGAAGTCCCGCGCTGGGTGTCCTGCGGCCCTGTGTCCACCTTCGTGGACACAACCGGTACATCGATTGTACAGTGATTTGGTTCATTGGATAACAAGAGGCTTAAGCACGCAGCTGCAGGTGCCCTTCCTCTGCGCCCCTGCGTCTCTGCGCGAGATGCCGTTGCCTTTGCCGTTCTTTGTGCCTCGGTGTCTCTGTGGTGCAGCCGTTGCCCTTCTTCGCGCCTTCGCGCCTTCGCGTGAGAATGCCCTTGACCTTCTCCGCGCACTCCGCACCTTCGCGTGCGAGAGTCCTAGCCATTCGGTCCCGCGCTGGGCCGAAGAAGCTGCTCCTCCGGGACCGCGTTCGCAGCGCCCGCGGGCCGCAGTAGGACCAGTGACTCATCGGATTCCGGCGAGGCAGGCCGCAGCAGCCGGGCAGAGTCCGTCTCCAAGCGAAGCCGCTCCTCCAGGATGGGCAGCACGCTCTCGCCTGCCGAGACAACGGCCTGCTCCACCTCGCGCGCAGCCGCGTCGTGCCCCAAGACGAGCTGGGTTCGCGCCGAGTCGATGAGCCAGCGCACGGGTCCCGCCGCGCGTCCGTCGCCCGCGCGGCCAAGCGCATAGAGCACGGGGATTGCGTCCTGCCGGTCGGGACTGTAGAGGAGCTCGCACATTGCTGGCGTGGCATCAAGCGGAAGCTGGGCGTAGTGCTCCTGGCGAACGGCAGCCAGCGCCGAGGGGAGCGCCTCGCGCGCGGCCTGGGCGAACGGCACATTGCGGTGAGAGGCCGCCCTGGCCAGGAGGCCCACGGAGAGCGGGTCGGATAATCTGCCCAGCGTTCTAGCGGCCTCAGCCATGGCGTAGTAGAGATTGGCGGACTCGCGAATCCGGGAATAAACGAGCATGGGCAATGCCGCCAAAGGCGCCGCCAAGAGTGACCCGATCACAACTGTTGCGGTCCATACTAGCAGGGCGCCCATAGCACCGCCCAACTCCTCGGGCCAGAAGGACACACTTGCCAGTTTCAGCGGTGCGATTATTGCAGCCGCAACCAGTACGCCCCGGGCCACGGAGAGTTCTATCCATTCCAGATTGCAGAAGAAACCTTTGCCGATCACTAAGACGCGCAGAGCCTCCAGAGCGTCCTCACGGGCTTCCTCTGACATGTCGCACTCGGCAAGGCACCACGCGGCGACGACTCGCTCGCGCCACTTCACGATAGACCTCTGGAGAACCGCCGACGTGAGCGCGCCCAATCCGGCATTGTCAACCGGTTCCGCCCGAAGAATCTGCTCCGCAGCCGCGCGAACGGGGCTCCCATGCCTCAGACGTCGCAGGCACTTGGCGACGGCCGGACTCATTTCGGGATGCTTCGCCGTTGTCGGGTCGTCCACTCTTGGCGCTCCCTGCGAAGGGACTTTCCTGCAAGACGCTTTGGGCGGGGCAAGCCCCGCAGCCCTACGCACGCGATGAGACTGATCAGAGCCGGTGCGGGTCGGGCCCATCCGACTGCCATTAGCTATTGTAGTGGAAAAAGGCGATTCTTGCCAGACTCCCGACGCGAGCATGCCGGTGTCTGCTGCCGGATTCTTCGACTACGCCTCGATACGGCTGAGGCTCCGCTCAGAATGACAAGTATAGGGCAGGCACAAGGCCAGCCCCTACAAGACATCAAGCCTCCGCCGTTGCCCTTTCTCTGCGTTCCTCAGCGCCCTCCGCGGTGAAAAGCCGTTGACGTTCTTCGCGCCTCCGCGCCTTCACGTGAGAAGTGCCGTTGCCCTTATCCGACAAGCTTGCTCATGCCCCTCGGTTCGGAGTCAGCCGTCGGCTAATCCCTTCGCGGCTTCCGCTACGGCGGCGACTGTGGCATCGATCACGTCGTCCGTGTGTGCAGAGCTCACAAACCACGCGCCTCGCTCCAGCGCACGCACGCCGCGCTGGAGCAGCGCAGTAGTGAACCGAATGTACGACGCGCGGTCGGCGGCAAGCGAGGTGCGATAGTCCGTAATCGGCCCGGTGGTCCCGAGCGCGACGTGAAACACCGAGCCGAATCCCTGAATGCGGTGCGGAACTTCCGCGTCGGTTAGCGCATTATCGATGCCGGTCCAGAGCCGCATTCCGGTCGCCTCGAGCCGCTCATAGAAACCAGGCTGTCGAAGCTCCGTCAGCGTGGCTCGGGTGGCGGCCATTGCCGCAACTCCCGCGTTGTAGGTTCCGCCGTGCATCACCTTTCGGGAGGCAAGCAGGTCCATAATCCCCGCCTTGCCCGCAAGGCAGGACACCGGGAATCCGCTCGCGATGGCTTTGCCGAAGATGGCTAGGTCCGGCGTCACTCCAAAGCGCTCCTGCGCCCCGCCTGGAGCCAGGCGAAAGCCGGTGATCACCTCGTCGAAGATAAGGACCGTTCCGTGCTTGGCACAGGCCGCCTTCGCTCCCTCCAGGTAGCCGGGAAGCGGCGGCACCGCGCTGGTGTTGCACATGGCGGGCTCCATAATGACTCCGGCCACGTCGCCCTCGGCGAGCCTTGTTTCGAGTGATGCGAGGTCGTTCCAGCGAAGAACCACCAGGTTCGCGGCGGACTCCTCCTCCTGTCCCGCGCTGGCAGGCACGGGCGTCGGACTCTCCGAGGATCCGAACTGATCGGATGTAGGCCCAACGCTCCAGATCACGTTGTCGAACCACCCATGGTAGTGCCCTTCGAACTTGATGATCACCTTTCGTCCGGTTGCCGCACGCGCCAGCCGAATGGCCGCCTGAGCCACCTCGCTGCCGCTCGAGCCGAACCGAATCCGCTCGGCGCACGGCACCATCTCGCACACCAGGTCCGCCGCAGAATACTCGAGGCGGCTCTGGCCCGCAAAGAGCAGACCGTTCCCTATCTCACTTTGCACTGCTTCGATGACCGGCGTGGGAGTGTGGCCCAAGATCATTGGCCCCATTCCCAAGTAGTAGTCGATGAGCCGGTTGCCGTCCACGTCAATGAGATAGGGACCGTCACCCCGGTCGAAAACCAGAGGATGAGGCATCATCCCGAGACGAAAGTGGCTGCTCACTCCCCCAGCGAGATGCTCGGACGCCTCCTTTAGCAGTTCCGCGGACTTGGTGAACTGCATTACGGCAGGCTCGCATGAAGCTGCTTCATGGCGTCCAGCAGCCGAAGCGTATGCGTCTCGATGAGCGCAAAGTTCGTTCGAATGGCCTCGAAGTAGCTCTTTCCGGGCTCGACCGGAGTTCGAACCTCATACGTTACGCTGAAGTAGTTCTTGATGGCCGGATGGTCGAACTTCGCGAGGGCCGTCTGCAGCTTCGGGTCGTACCAGTTGTTCTTGAAGCCGTGGACCTTCTGCCATGCGCCTGCGTGATCGATCACGGACTTGAGTGCCGCCTTTGGGTTCGATCCGGACGAGACAGCGGCCGCAAACTCCTCAATGGCAGCCTTCTGCCTCAGCATCATCGTCAGGTCGTTCAGGAAGCGAACTGGGCTGCCGAAGAGCAGACCCTTCAGGCGGCCGCCCTCCGGCTTTGTGGAGGCGATGCGCTCCAGGGCCACGGCGGACGTAAGCATCGGCTGAGCGTCTCCACCACTCAGATTTCGCCACGCCGCCAGAATCTCGTGGCCGTAGCCTGGAATCAGGTCGTCTGCAAAGCCGTTCCAATCTGCCTCCGTGATGGGCTTTCCCGCCGCTCCGCGCGAGAACGCAAACGTATTTGGAAGCTGAACGCAGTGCGTCTGCGCATTGCCCATCACGCCCCTCGGCGCGTCGCTGCTCGCTCCCGCATAGGCGCGGTCACCGGTGAAGTTGGTCATTGGAAACGAGGGCTCGGCCTCGATCATCCCATAGTTGAAGCTGATGATCTTCTTCTCGATGCCAAGCTTCTTCGCGATTGGGAGTCCATTCGCCATCCCCCACGGCTCGGGATTCTTGGCCATCAGCAGTTTCACTGTCTCTTCGTGCTCCGCGGGAGTGCCAAGGGTGTTTAGCTTGCCTGTCTCATAGAGTCGTCCCCATCCGCGCCAGCCCGCGTGCATCCAGTAGAGCAGCTCGATTCCCGGCCTAACACGGTCGAACATCTTGCGGTGCGCGTCGAGGAGATTCACAAACTCCTCATTGGTGGAGCCCGGCCATCCTCCCGGATCGCTGTCGATGATGGCAACTCCGTCCACATTCTTGACCGGCTTCATCAGCGTCTCGCGCCAGTCCACCAGCTTCTTGAGTGCAACTGGGTCGCGCGGGTTCACCAGGTCCTCGCAGTAGTAGTAGTGGCGATTCTCAAAGGTCGCCTTGCGCGCCTCCTCGTTCTTCGCCGAGATATTGGGGCAGATGACGATGTAGACACGCATCTTGTGCTCCTTGTGGAGCATGTCGATGACCTTGCCTATCTTGTTGAGGGAGGCCCTGTCGCTCGGCGTGAGCGGATTCGGCATGGTCTCCATGATCGGCCAGATGAGGATGGTGTTGAACCCCAGCAGCTTGAGCCCGCCGGCATAGCCGCGCCAGTCTGCTACGGTCCATGTACGTGCGGCATACGGATGGTTATACGGCCAGTGCTGATGGACGTACATCCCCACCATTCGTCCACCCGGCATGGCCGCCGCATCTCCCCCTTTAGGGGGCTGGGGGGTCGCCTGCACGCTCAGTGCCGCCGCATCTCCCCCTTTAGGGGGCTGGGGGGTCGCCTGCATAGTCATAGCCGCGGCTCCAGCCAGAACCGCCATTGCAAATCCCATTTCACTCTCACTCCTTGCTCTTTTGAACCTTATTCAAGAGGACCGCGGCGAAGATTAGCAGTCCTCGAACAACATACTGCGTGTAGACCGGCGTATCCATCAGCGTCATGCCGTTGATAATGACCCCGATAAAGACGATTCCAACCAATGTGCCCCAAACCGTGCCGACGCCGCCTGAGAGGCTCGTGCCGCCGATGATGACTGCTGCGATAATGTCCAGCTCCCAGCCTTGAGCCACCGTGGGTGTGCCGGACATGATGCGCGCCGCAAGCATCATTCCAGCAACCGATGCCAGAAGCGCGACAAGCGCCAGCACCTGCATGCGAACCCTGCCCACGTTGATGCCGCTCAGACGGGCCGCCTCGGTGTTGCCGCCCGTCGCATACACTGCTCGGCCAAACGCCGTGCGCGTCATGAGCACATGGAATGCGGCGAACGAGCCGAGCAGCACGATGGCCTGAACCGGCACTACGCTAACGTAACCTCCACCCAGGAAGTAGAAGCTTTGCGGAAACGAGGCGATGGGAAAGCCGTTCGTCACCATCAATGCGCCGCCCTTGAGCCCAGTGAAGAGCGCCAGAGTGGTGATGAACGACGGCACCGCCCACTTCGCCCTCATCACCCCAGTAAAGAGCCCTGTGAGGTACCCAACCGCAGCGGTGATTCCAAAGCCGAGGCCAATCGGCAGCTTGCGCTCCGCAAGGTACGCCAGCAGGCAGCCGCTGAAGGCCGCCATGGCGCCCACGCTCAGGTCTATCTCGCCCACGATGATGACCAGCGTCATGCCGAACGCGATGAGACCCTGCATCGACACCGACCGAAGGACGTTCAGCAGATTCTCGTAGGTGAGGAAGTTCGGCGCCTTGAACGAGAGCCAGATGCAGATCACCACGAGGATGATCTCCATCATCCTCTGCCGGCCGAGCGCGCGAAGCCCTCGTCCGGCCGATGTCATTTGGCGAGTCCGGCTAGGTAGTCTCGGTACTTCTTCACCTCGTCCGGCCTGGTTCGCGAAAAGAGCTGGCCCGGAAGCTCCACTATCTTCTCCACGGCTTCGCCCTTGACTGCCTTGATGGCGGATTCAACTGCCATCTTGCCAATGTCGAACGGCTTCTGCCCGGTCACAGCCTGCAATATGTTGTCCGGATTAAGCAAGAACTCTGCTATCTGCTCGCTCGCGTCGGTTCCGAATACCACGACCTTTCCCGCCTTGCCGCTGTTCTTCACCGCAGTCACTGCGCCCACGGTTCCGCCCTCGTTTGCCGCCCAAATGAGATTCACCTCGGGATGCGCCGTGAGAATACTCTCGACGACGGTGACGGCCGTTGGAGCTACCCAAGCGTCCTGTTGGGCTACGAACTTCACTCCCGGCAGTTTGCCGACCTCGTCCTTGAAGCCCTTCATGCGCTTGGAGCAGGCCTCGGGCAGAAACGACATGTAGGCAATAAT
>VFKD01000104.1 GCA_009885735.1 bacterium | reverse complement strand
CGTGAAGACGCCTTGAACGCTCATCAAGAAATGGGGCAAGTAGCTCAAACCGCCGTCGTATAGGTTCAGTATCCATAATTCATTGTGGCATATCTTGCACAAAAAACAAAACTGCTTATTTCATGACAGACACTTAGTAGGTCGTCTGTGAGTCTTACTTGTATTGTGCGGGTCATTGTCGTCACCTCCGGGTGCAGCCAATTCATTGTAACACGTCTCGAACTGGGTCTGAGCACCCGCTTGGCGGAGTGTCAGGCCGCAGCCGTTGTCCTTCTACGCGCCTACGCGATTCGCAACATGAGAGCAATCCGCTTTGTAGCGGCCGTGGCGGGCGGGACGCCCGCGCTCCACCACTCTGCCGTTAACCTTCTTCGCGGCTTCGCGTGAGGCCGCCGTTGCTTTTGCCCTTCTCTGCGCCTCCGCGTCTTCGCGTGGGGCCGCCCTTGACGTTCGCCGTCTCTGCGCCCTCGCGTGAGGCCGCCCTTTCTGACGCGGCCGTGGCGGGCGAGACGCCCGCGCTCCGCCTCTGTTCCCGTTGACCTTCTCCGCGTACTCCGTGTCTCCGCGCGAGATTGCCTTTGCCCTTCTTCGCGTCCTCGCGTCTTCGCGTGAGGCCGCCCTTGCCGTCCACGTCGGGCGGGGCAAGCCCCGCAGCCCTACGCCCTGGAGTCGGCCGTTCGAAACCCGAAACCTCGTCCGCTGTCCCTAAAGAGTAGACATATATTGACCTATATGTGATTCTAGAGTATACTACTGTCTACTAGTCTATGGGAGGTGAATCGGTGGCCGTGACGGCGTGTTTCCTGCTGCCCGAGTTTGCGCTGGTCTGCGTGCGGGCGGGCCTGCCCACCCTGGCGAACCAGCCTCTCGCGCTCGTGGGCGACAACCAGCGAATTCTGGTCTGCTCCCAGGAGGCCGCCCGAGTGGGAGTGAGCTCCGGCCAGAAGCTCTCCGGCGCGCGCACTCTTTGCCCGGGTCTCGAAACTAGGCCCTACGACCGGCCTGTCTACGAGAAGGCGGCGCATCCGCTCTGGAACCTGGCCGCAGAGGAGAGCTCCTTCGTCGAGCCCGAGTCGCCCGAGGTCTGCTTTGTGCGGATGGAGGGCCGGGAGGCGCTGGAGCGCTGCGAGGCGCTGGCCGCACGAATGGAGGATGCGGCGTGTACGGCGGTTCGGCTGGGTCTTGCCCGGTCGAAATTTGCCGCGCGCATCGCTGCCGAGAGCGCCTCTGGGCCGCGCGCCGTGGTGGTGCCGGAGGGGATGGAGGCTTCGTTCCTGGCCGAAACTCCCCTTGAGCGCGCCGAGGGCATTCCGCAGGCCGTGCGGGACCGGCTGAGCAGGCTGGGAGTTCACACGCTGGGCGAAGCGCTGCGCCTGCCTGCGAGGGAGCTGCAGCGCGTGCTCAAGGACCTGGGCCACTGGCTGCAGAGGCTGGCGGAGGGGCGAGACGGCGACCCGGTTCGCCCCATCTGGCCGCCGCGCATCCTGCAGCGCACGCTTCGCTTCGACGATGAAGTGACCGACATCGGCTTCCTGCATGAGGCCCTGCGCCGCTGCGCCAAGGGCATCGCCTCGGCGCTGGAAGTGCGCCGCGAATATGGCCGATCTCTGAATCTGAGGATGCTGCCGGACGACCGAATCGAGCGCGCCGAGAAGCTCGCACGGCCAGCGGCGGATACGGATGCTCTCTATCGAGCAGCCCTGCGCCTTCTGGACCGCATGCCGCCCGCCCAGCCGGTGAGCGAGGTGCGGCTCACCGTGGGCGAAATAGGCTCGGGCGGCGGAATTCAACTGGTGCTGCTGGATGAAAACGAGTATCTCCATGGCCTTCCACACGAGCGCGCGCAGAAGCTGGAGACCACCGTGAGCTTTCTGCGCGGGCGCTACGGCGCGCCCGTGGTGGGCCGAGCGCAGGAAATGCGGCGGGTCGAGCGCGCGCAGCTTTGGGTCTGCCCGCTCGGGCACCTGCTGGATGAGCCGATACGGGTGGATACAAACTCGGCCGGCGCGCCGCTGCGCTACTGGTGGCGCGGCAGCCTGCGGGAGGTGGCTCGAATTCAAACCTGGTGGCGGGAGGCGGAATGGGCGCCGGGGGGAGGCGCGCCCACGGCGGCTATGCGGGAACGGGAGGTCTATCGCGTCGAAACTCTGCCCCTGGGGTTCTCGGAGCTGCGGCATGCCGGCGCGGAGTGGCGCCTCACCGCCATGGCGGACTGAACGCGATTGCACCGGGCTTTGCTACAATGGCCTGAGCGACATTAGGGACCGGGTGGGGCAAGCCCCACCCGAAGGGGACGGCAACGACAATCTCGCGCAGAGACGCGAAGGCGAAGAGAAGGTCAACGGCTTCTCAACCGCGCCTGCGGCACCATGCTTCTAGATTGTCATGCTGAGCGGAGCTTCCGCCGTTTGGAAGCGCAGTCGAAGCATCCGGCTGTACCACTTTGTATCCGGCCGGACCCTTCGACTGCGCCACGATACGGCTGTGGCTTCGCTCAGGGTGACATATTGTGGCCGGAAACGATTGACATCATGTGGCCCTTTGCCGTTGCCGGCCGCAGGCCATTCAGCCCCGGCGTTTACGGCCGGGGATTGTAACCGGTCGGCAGAAGTCACCCCGGCGTGAACGCCGAGGCTATTCAAAACAACGCCGCTAAAGCGGCCTATGCCTGGAGCCCGCGCAGCGGGGTTCTTTTCAGTAGCCTCGCCATTCATGGCGGGGGATAAGTGACCGCGAGAAACAGACAAACATCACTATGCCAAAACCACCACATTCAGCCACTCCACCGGAGGTCTCCGACCCCCTCGCGGGCTTCCACGCGCCGGTGCGAGCCTGGTTCGAGCAGGCCTTCCCATCGCCCACTCCGGCGCAGGCGCTCGGCTGGCCCGCGATCGCCACCGGCGAACACACCCTGCTGCTCGCGCCCACGGGCTCGGGAAAGACCCTCGCCGCCTTCCTGGTAGCCCTCGAGCGCCTGCTCTTCGACGAGGTTCCGCCCAAAGCCGAACGCTGCCGCGTGCTCTACATCTCGCCGCTGAAGGCGCTCGCGGTGGACGTCGAACGCAACCTCCGCGCGCCGCTCGATGGCATCGCGGCGCAAGCACGGCGCATGGATGTGCCGGTTCACCTCCCGGAGGTGGCCATTCGCACGGGCGACACCCCCGCGCGGGAGCGAGCCCGCTTCCAGCGCGCACCCGCGGACCTGCTCATCACCACGCCGGAGTCGCTCTTCCTGCTCCTCACCAGCAATGCGCGGGAGACGCTGAGATCGGTTCAGTGCGTCATCATCGACGAGATCCACGCCATGGTGAGCGGCAAACGCGGAGTCCACCTCTCGCTCTCGCTTGAGCGCCTGCAGGCGCTCACCCACGTTCCCTTCCAGCGCATCGGCCTCTCCGCCACTCAGAGGCCGCTCGACGAGGTGGCCCGCTTCCTGGGCGGTTTCGAAGACGCGGCAGATGAATCCGCCGAAGCGGAAGTGGACGACCTTGGCGCCGGTCTGGAGGCGATGGATGCCGCGGGGGAATCCTCGGAGTACTCGCTGGCTCGGCCCGTGCGCATCGTGGACGCGAGCGGGCCGAAGCGGCTGGACCTGCGCGTGGAGATGGCCGTGGCGGACCTGGCGCGAAGCGACTCGCCCTCCAACCAGATGTCCGGCGGCATCAGCCCGCACACCGGCGGCATCTGGCAGGCCATCCACCCGCTCATCCTCGAGCAGATCCGGTCGCACAAATCCACGCTCGTCTTTGTGAACAGCCGCCGACTTGCGGAGCGGCTCTCCATGGCCTTGAACCAGCTCGCGGGCGAGGAGATAGTTCATGCGCACCACGGCTCGATAGCGCGCGAACAGAGGCTCCTTATCGAGGAGGAGCTGAAGGCTGGCCGCCTGCCGGCGCTTGTGGCCACCTCGTCGCTCGAGCTCGGCATCGACATGGGCGCTATTGACCTGGTGATCCAGCTCGAATCCCCGCCCAGCGTGGCCGCCGCCATGCAGCGCATCGGCCGCGCAGGCCACCAGGTGGACGCCGCGAGCAAGGGCATCATCCTGCCGAAATATCGCGGAGATCTGCCCGCCTGCGCCGCCATCGTGGAGCGAATGCGCGCGGGCGCCGTGGAGCAGATGCGCTACCCGCGCAATGCGCTGGACGTGCTCGCCCAGCAGATTGTGGCGATGGTGAGCATGGATGACTGGCCGGTCGCCGAGCTCGAAAGGCTCGTTCGTCGCGCCGCGCCGTACCGGCATCTCCCCAAGGCGCTGCTCATCGAAGTGCTCGACATGCTCTCGGGCCGCTATCCGTCGGACGACTTTGCCGAGCTGAGGCCGCGCATTACCTGGGACCGCAATGCCCAGATGCTGCTGGGCCGCGAGGGCGCGAAAAGAATCGCCGTGGCGAACGCGGGCTCGATTCCAGACAGGGGTCTCTTCGGAGTCTTCATGGCCGGCGCCCCGAAGGGCGCCGGACGAGTGGGCGAGCTGGACGAGGAGATGGTCTTCGAGAGCCGCGTGGGCGACACCTTCCTGCTGGGCGCCAGCAGTTGGCGCATTGAGGAGATCACGCACGACCGCGTAGTCGTCTCTCCTCTCCCAGGCGCACCGGGCCGGATGCCCTTCTGGCATGGAGACACACTGGGAAGGCCGCTCGAATTTGGTCGGGCCATCGGAGCGCTCACGCGAACCGTCCGCGCTCTGCCCAAGGACAAGGCGATTCTGCACCTGGTTCAGGAGAATGCACTCAGCTCGACGGCTGCGCGCGACATGCTGGACTATCTTCAGGACCAGGCAGACGCGGCGGGAGAGGTGCCGGACGACCGCACTATCCTGGTGGAGCGCACGCGCGACGAGATGGGCGACTGGCGAATCTGTGTGCTCTCGCCCTTCGGCAGCCGAGTTCACGCGCCCTGGGCCATGGCCATCGGCGCGATGGCGCGCGACCGGCACGGCATCGAAGTGGACATCATGTGGAGCGATAACGGCATCGTGGCGCGCTTCCCGGATACCGACGCTCCTCCCGCCACCGAGGAGATGATCCCCTCGGCGCACGACGTGCAGAACCTCGTCATCCGCCAGCTTTCGGTGGGCGGAGGAGGCGCGCGCGAAGCGCACCAGGGCGCTCCGGTTACCGCACTCTTCGCCTCCCGGTTTCGCGAGGCGGCCGCGCGTGCGCTGCTCATCCCCCGGCGAAAGCCGGGGCGCAGGTCGCCGCTTTGGCAGCAACGCAAGCGTGCCGCCGACCTGCTGCGGGTGACCGCGAAGTTCGGCTCGTTCCCCATCGTGCTCGAGACCTATCGCGAGTGCCTGCAGGACGTCTTCGAGATGCCCGCACTGGTGGAGATTCTCCGGCAGATAGAGACGCGCGAGGTGCGGGTGGCCACCGTGAACAGCCTGGTCCCCTCGCCCTTCGCCTCGGCGCTGCTCTTCAGCTATGTGGCGAACTTCATGTACGAGGGGGATGCGCCCCTCGCCGAGCGGCGGGCGCAGGCGCTCACGGTCGATCCGGTCCACCTCCGGCAGCTTCTGGGCGACATTGAGCTGCGCGAACTGCTCGACCCCGAGGCGATCGAGGAGATTGAGCGGAGCCTGCAGAGGTTGGGTGAAGGGCACGGTGCGCGGCATGCTGACGGACTGCACGATCTGCTGCTCCAACTTGGCGACCTCACCAAGGCCGAGTTGCGGGACCGATGTGCTGAAGATCCCGCCGCCTGGCTCCAGAGCTTGTCGAAATTAGGACGAGTCGTGGAAGTTCGCGTTGCGGGCGAGCCGAGATGGATCGCCGCCGAGGATGCCGCCCGTTACCGAGATGCCCTGGGCTGCGAGATTCCGAGCGGAGTACACGAGGCGCTCCTGGAGCCGGTTCGAGATTCGCTTGGAGACCTCACGGCACGCTACGCCAGGACCCACGGGCCGTTTCGTCCGAGGGAGATTGCAGGCAGGTTCGGGATAGGCGAAGGTCCGGTGCTGAACGTCGTGCGCTCGCTGGAAGCCGACGGGCGAGTAATACAGGGTGAGCTGCGCCCAGGCACGACGGGGCTGGATTGGTGCGACACCGGGGTGCTGCGTTCGCTTCGGAGCCGTTCTCTCGCGCGGCTCCGCCGCGAGGTGGAGCCTGTCTCCCAGGCCGCACTTGGGCGGCTGCTGCTAGACTGGCACGGCATTGCGACGCACGAGGTTGGCTCGTCCATTGATCGGGATGCGCCGAAGCGGCGCTCCCCTCGGCAGCTCATTGAGGTTATTGCACAGCTTCAAGGGTCGCCGCTGCCGGCATCGCTGCTGGAGAGCAAGATTCTCCCGAATCGCATCCAAGGCTACGACCACCGCGAGCTCGATTCTCTCCTTAGCTCCGGGCAGGTCGTGTGGGTAGGCGCGGAGCCCATCGCCCCGCGCGACGGCCGCGTTCGCCTTCTCCTGGCCGAGCAGGCGCATCGCCTTCTCCCTCGCGCCGACGAGAGTTCGCGTCCGCAGGGTGCGCTCCACCAGCGGATTCGCGAGCACCTGTCGGGGCGAGGTGCCTCCTTCTTCCCCCTGCTGCTGCAGGCCGTGGGCGGCTTTCCCCCAGAGGTCGTCGATGCTCTCTGGGACCTGGTGTGGGCGGGCGACGTGACCAACGACACGCTGCTCCCACTTCGCGAATATCTGAACACGGATCGCGACCACAAGGCGCGCGAACTCAGCGGGCGCGGCCCGCGGCACATGGGCAGGCACCGGCCCGTGGCTCGGACCTCACTGCTGCTGCCCACGGGCCGCCAATCGCCTCCGGAGGCCTCCGGTCGATGGAGCCTGGTAAGCTCGATGGTCTTCGGCGAGGCGAGCCCCACGGAGCAGATCAGCGCCTTCACCCAGCAGCTTCTGGAGAGGCACGGCGTGCTGACGCGCGAGGCTGTTCGGGCAGAGGGTATGGAGGGCGGCTTCGGCGCGGTCTACCCGGTGCTGAAGGCGCTGGAGGAGGCGGGCCGAGTGCGCCGAGGCGCATTCGTGGCGGGACTGGGCGCAACGCAGTTTGGCCTGCCTGGAGCAGTGGACAGGCTTCGCGCCCTCCGGGAGCCTGCCGAGCCGTTGCGGGGAGTGTGGCTGGCTGCGGTGGACCCGGCCAATCCCTATGGCGCGGCGCTGCCCTGGCCTGTTCGTGAGGACAGTCGCCGGCCCATGAGAGCGATTGGCTCAATGGTCGCGCTGGTAGAAGGTGCGCCGGTTGCCTGGCTCGCCCGCGGCGAGAAGAGCCTGCTCACTTTCCTGGGCGCTCTGGAGGGACGTCCTGCCGAAACAGCCGCTCGCGCCGTGGCCTGGATGCTCTGCAGCTTGGTGCTGAGCGGCGAGCGACGGGGCATGCTCATCGAGGAGATAGACGGCGCGGTTCCCTCCGGAATGATGGCGGCGGCGCTGCGCGAGGCCGGATTCAAGTCGAGCGGAACCGGGCTGCTCTTCCGGGGGTAGGCGAAGATTGGGCGGCGGAGGTCAACGGCAGTCTCACGCGAAGACGCGAAGGCGCGAAGAAGGTCAACGGCATTCTACCGCGGAGGGCGCAGAGGAACGCGGAGAAGGGCAACGTCAAGGGCACCTCACCCCCGGCCCCTCTCCTCATAAAGGCCGAGGAGAGGGGTGCATGGCCTTTCCTCCCTCTCCCTAGCCTAATCTTGATTCAGTCCTTTTGCTCCCATAGCAATTATTGCAGGATAGTGAATGTCGCTGTAGAATTAGGCTTCAGGAGGACTGCGCTAT
>VFKD01000680.1 GCA_009885735.1 bacterium | reverse complement strand
ATAGCGCAGTCCTCCTGAAGCCTAATTCTACAGCGACATTCACTATCCTGCAATAATTGCTATGGGAGCAAAAGGACTGAATCAAGATTAGGCTAGGGAGAGGGAGGAACGGCCGTGCACCGGCGAGCGTGCGGCGCGCTGTTCACCCCTCTCCTCGGCCTTTCTGAGGAGAGGGGCCGGGGGTGAGGTGGGTTTTGACCTTCGCCGTTCCGAGAAGACGGGACGGGGGTGACGTGATTTGACCTTCCCTACACCTTCCACGGTCCCCGGTCGCTTTTAGTGGTTAAACAGAAACTCCTTCGTGTTCATTAGCGCCCAGAGCAAGTCTTCCGCCGCTGCCGCAGGCTTGTCGGCCTTGGTTAGTGACGCCACCTGGCGAGCTCGTTCAGAAGGAGACGGCAGCCGACCCACCGACGCTAAGTACAGCTCGTCGACAATCTCGGCAGGAGTAGACTTGGCAGCCAGCAGCTTTGCGATTCGGCCCTTTGACGAAGCGATGCGAGCGTTCACCCCCTCGTTGTTCAGCATATGCAGGGCCTGCGCCACGCTGGGCTCGAAGCTGCGCTCGCACTCGCAGGTTGTCTGCCGTGCGGGGCGGCCAAACGTATCGAGGAAGCTCGACACCACCTGCGTGTCCGGAAGCTGCATGGCAAGAGTTCCAGCAGGATATCCCTTAAAGGACTCCGGCACACCCGTCACCTGGCCGATGGCGTCCAGGAGCTGCTCTGCGCCCATGCGCTTCACCAAGAAATGCGAGTAGTAGCGCGTGTCGCGCTGATTGGCAGGTGTCGCGCGGCTGGAGAGTTGGTAGCTCTTCGACAGGAGTATCAAGCGCATCAGCTTCTTGAGGTCGTAGCCATCCGCCCGAACCTGTTTCTCCAGAGTGAGCATCAGCGGCTCATTCGAGGGAGGGTTCGAGACACGAAGATCGTCCACGGGTTCCACTAGGCCACGTCCCATGTAGTGCCGCCAGATTCGGTTTGCAATTACCCTTGCGAAAAACGGATTGTCCGGGGCGGTCATCCAATCGGCCAGCGCCGTGCGTCGGTCCACTCCCGTGCCGGGCGAGAGCGCGGGGCCGTCGAGTGCAACGGGAATTAGTGCCGCCCCCGTTTTTGGATGCCCCACCTCTCCAGTCTCGCGCGAATAGACCACCTGCTCGTCCTTGCGCTCTCCCGGCATCACCGTTACTCGCCCAAAGTAGCTCGCCAGCGAGTAGAACTGCGACTGGGTCCACTTTTCGAAGGGGTGGTTGTGGCATCGAGCGCACTGCAGCCGAACTCCCAGGAAGAGCTGGGCAGTGGTCTCCCCAAGGTCCTCGGGCGTGCTGATCTGGCGTTCGCGCGGCTCTATTCCCGCGCGCAGGAAATTCACCGCGCCGTTATCAACGGAGCTTCCGCTGCCTGCCACCAGCTCTCGCACGAACGTGTCCCACGGTAGGTTCGCGGCGACGCTCTGGCGGATCCAGTGGTGAAACGCATACATCGCTCGGGGAGAAAGCGAGTGCCGCGTGTTGCGCAGCATGTCGCTCCACTTCAGAGTCCAGAACTCCACGTACTCGCCGCTCTGAAGGAGTTCATCCACGAGCGCTTGTCGCTTGTTTGGAGAGCGGTCCGCCATAAACCCACGAATTCGCTCCGGGGTGGGAAGCACACCCGCCACGTCCAGGCTCGCGCGGCGGATAAACTCGGCGTCCGTGCAAGAAGGCGACGGCTTCAGTCCGAGCGAGGCGAGCTTTCCAAACACCAGCGTATCGATGCCGGTCGCAGACGGAGTCTCCGCCGTTTTGGGACCGAACGCACAGATAATGCGGGCGGTGGTGAAGCTGCCGCGGTAGCGCGCAACCACAGCGCCCTCGCCAGGGCCAATCGCTTTCGCGTCACCAGTGCGCGAGACGGCCACGAGGTCGCCGTCATTCGTGGTGAAGTGGGACCAATACGTGACGTCTCGAACCGTCTTGTCGCTGAAGGTGGCGCGAACACGAATTTGCTGGGTCCCGCCGAGAGGAAGATCGCGCGACTTCGGAGTGGCCTCGAGGCGGACGACCCGTGGCTCTTCCTCTCTGGGAGCAACGAGGCCCTGGTCGATCCAGTTCCGCAGGATGCGATACTCAGGCGAGTCGGCCTTGAACCTCAGCCCTCCGTTGTGGCGCATCTGAAGGGTGGCTTTTCGAAGAATCAGGCTGTTCGCCGGGTCGGACGGCGAGACTCTTCGCGAGGAGCCGAGGCGCGTAATCGCCTCATAGTCAGCGTCGGGGTCGTAGCCAAGCAGGGAGAGCTTGAACCCGCCCCTGCCTGCTCCCGCGCCGTGGCAGGCACCGGAGTTGCACGCGCCTTTCGTAAGCACGGGCAGCACATCTGCGGTGAACCGCACCGGCCTTACCGCACTTGAGGAAGAGTAGAACAACGCTGCCGCAGCCAGCAGGACCATAGCTAGAAGAGCTCAGTCATGACATTGCCCTTGGTGATGCCGACGGGCCTGCCCTGAATGTCGCGGACTTCGGACTCGACCGGGATTCCCATCGCGTGGAAGATGGTTGCGCCCATATCCGAGGGGTAGTATGCCTTGCTGTTTGGGTAGCCGGCCCACTCGTCGCTCTCGCCGTGCATCGCTCCGCCCACCACTCCGGCGCCCGCGAAGACTCCGCTCCAGCACCACTGCCAGTGATTGCGGCCATCCGGTGTTGAGGCGTTCACCGCCGCTCCCGTTACCGCCTTGCCCAGCACGGGGTTGCGGCCCATCTCCGACATACAGACAACGAGCGTCTCTGCAAGCATTCCGCGCTGGTGCAGGTCCTCTATGAGCGCGCTGTAGCTCTGGTCGAACTTCGGCATGTCTCGGTCCATTCCCGCGTCCTCGCCGCTGTGGTAGTCCCAGTGGTTCAGGCCGCCCAAGTTCACCTGCACAAACCTCACTCCCGCCTGAGCAAGCCTCCGCGCGAGCAGCACGGACTGTCCGAATGTGTGGCGTCCATAGCGGTCGCGCACAGCGCCTGACTCCTTGTCGAGGTCGAACGCATTGCGCATCGTGCTGGAGGTGGTGAGCGAGAATGCCTTCTTCTGCGCCTCGGTAAGCTGGCGCGCGCCGAGGTCCTTGTCGAGGTCCTTTCGGTAGGCGTCGACATCAGCGAGGAGCTGCTTTCGGTTTGCCAGCCGGTCAACGGTCATTCCAGCCACTGGCGCTAGGTCCGGCACCTTGAATCCGGGGCTGCTCGGGTCCTGTTCGATAAGCCACGGGTCGAACTTGCTTCCCAGCCACCCGGCGGTCTCGCCGGGGCAGGGCGCGCCCTCAAAGACGATGCGGACGGGCAGGTGAATCGCTCCCGGCAGCCCGGTCTCCGCCGGCTTCAGGGCGGAGATGACCGAACCAATTGAGGGCCAGTCGTTGCGCGTGGCATAGAACTTGAAGGTGGAGGGCCGTTCGTCGATGCCGCCAAGCAGGAGCTGGTGGCCCGGAATGTGGTTCTCGTCCTCTTTGTTTAGAGTCATAGTGCGCACGACGCTCAGGTGGTGCGCCAGCTTCGCCGTGAGGGGCAGGCGGCTGCCAAGCGGCATGCCTGGAACGCTAGTCTTGATCGGTTTCGAGGTGCCGCGGCACTGGCTCGGGGAGTCCGGCTTCATATCCCAGAGCTGCATTTGCGGCGGGCCGCCCGGCATCCAGAGCAGAATGACGTTCTTGGCTTTCGCACCGCGCACCGGCGCGGCGGCGAGAGCATCCGGCAGCATCATGCCGAACGCGCCCAGGAAGCCCGCCTGCAGCAACTCCCTGCGGCAAACTCCGACATTGTGTACGTGCGCGGTCTCGGCCAGTTTGATGGGCATTTCGGGTCTCCCCACAGTATCACGCCATTCTGTGTATAGCATAACACCTTGGGAGGGGTCTTGGCAAATCGGAACGGACACCCACGCGAAGTCGTGCCAAACAGTCATTCACCCTATGCGCTATAGGGGCTCGACAGCTCTACCAATCCGTTCGCCCTGAGCGCTCGTCAGCCGTATCGACGAGCAGTCGAAGGGTTCGCATGTACAGAATCGCACAGCACTCGTCCCTGGGACTTGCACTCTTCATCTCAAGCTGCCTGCACCATGCCTAGCAAGTCGAGACACCTCAGCCCAATCACCTCTGGCCAGGGCCTCCTTCTTTCTTCGACTCCATCCCTTTATCTGCCGTTCGCAGGTCAATGCCCCATCCCGTGTAGGGAAGTCCTGGGAGAAAACGAGAGCAACCGGCAGGCGAGTGAAGGTATAGCAACCTGCGAAGGCGCCGCAATCGTGCTCACTGATTCGCTTCTCTAGGTCGTCGGTGTGGCCTGTGTAGTAACTTCCGTCTCTGCATTGCAACATGTAGACCCAGAATGCCACCTGCACCTCCAGTATTTCGACAGCGCTACGAACCAGGTTACGCATCCTTCGACTGCGGCTCGATACGGCTGAGCCGCGCTCAGGACGAGCGGGTGGGAAGTGTTTCGGCTAGTGTGAAGCGCACGCGTTTACCGTACCACTAAGCACAATGCTGCCGACTCACGAAATGTCGTTCGCCCTGAGCGCTTGCCCGGTCATCCTGAGCGCTCGACATCCTCACCGTCGAGCAGTCGAAGGACCGTATCGTCGAGCTGTCGAACGGCACAGTTCCTATTCCTTCTTCACCTCCCCCGGTGCGGTGTCGAAGAAGATAGCGTAGCCGTCCGGGTCGAGCAGCGTGGCGGACCCTCCTCCATCAATTAACGTTGGGCCGGACTTGAAGGTGTATCCCTTGGCGGCTAGGTTCTGGGCGATGCCAGCCACGTCCCCGCCCCTGAAGTTGAGGGTGAATGCATCGGTGCCCATGTGCCGCTCTTCGTAGAGGCCGAGGCGCTGGTCGCCGTTGGTTACCACCGCCCAGCCTTCGTCGTCCTCGCCTTCCACGCGATGAAATCCGAGGTCCGCATAGAACGTGCGCGATGCCGCTGCATTCTTCACTTTGAGGCACTCGTCGCACCAGCCAAGGTTCATGGGACGGCTCCTTTTGAGTTTAGTGTCTGAAAGGACTTAAGGGACGGCAGAGACATGAGGGAGGGAGGAGACCAAACGGACGAACGCGATACCTACAGGGGTTCTTGATCTGGTTCGAAGAGGCCAGTGTCCACCGCGTCCATCACGTCCACGGGCCCGCTCTTGGCGCGCCTGCCCCTTCTCCGCTTTGGCGTGGCTTCTGGAGCCCCCGGCACCTGGTGGCACGCCCGGCATCGCGCTTCATAGCTCTCGGCCGCGCCGATGAGGATGAGCGGGTCGTGCCAAGAGGCCGGCTTGCCGTCGATAAGCCGCTGGGTGCGGGTCGCCTCTGCGCCGCACGCCATGCAGATGGCCTTCAGTTTCTCCACGTTCTCGGCAAGGGCGAGCAGCCTGGGCATGAAGCCGAACGGCAGTCCGCGAAAATCCTGATCGAGCCCCGCTGCAAGCACCGAGATGCCGCGGTTAGCAAGGCGGCTGCAGAGGTCCACCACGGCCTCATCCAGGAACTGGATCTCCTCAATCCCAATCACTTCCACGAGCGGATCGAGCTTGGCTTCAAGCTCCGCGGCGGTCCGAACAGCGATGGCCTCAAACTGCACGCCGTCGTGGGTTCGGACCACCTCGGTGGAGCACCGAGTATCAAGGCTGGACTTGAAGACCTGAACCCGCTTGCGAGCGTGCATCGCACGGCGGGCGAGACGTATCAGCACTTCGGATTTGCCCGCGAACATGCATCCGCAGATGACGGTGATGGAGCCTTGGGGTCGTTTGGGGGTGGGCATTGGGCTGTTCCTCCGCGCACTGAAGTACGCGGCTGTACTTGCGACGTCCGCCTTCGCGCAACATTGTTCAGTTAAGCAGT
>VFKD01000543.1 GCA_009885735.1 bacterium | reverse complement strand
CGCGAACGCTGGAAGAAGGGCGCGCCATGCTGAATGCAGCGCGCTACTACAAGCGCGTGGTGCAGGTCGGCGCCCAAGGGCGCAGCCACAAGAACGCTTGGCACGCGGTGAACTACGTGAAGAACGGCATGTGCGGCAAGCTGAACAAGGTGGTCATCTGGCACCCGGACAACCCAGTTACCACCGACCCAGGCAAGCCCCAAACGCCGCCGGCAGAGTTGGACTGGAACCTCTGGCTAGGCCCGTCGAAATGGATCGACTACACTCCTCAGCTTCATCCGGGCAGCTTTCGCTGGTTCATGGACCTTGGCGGCGGGCAGATTCGCGACCGAGGCAATCATGCGCTCAATATGGTCTTTTGGATAGCCGGACTCGATGACTACCGCGGAGTTGTGACCTGCGAAGCCACCGGCAAGGCCCAGACCTCCGGCTGCTACGATGTACCGACCGAGATGGAGATCGCCTGGGAATTCCCAGAGAGGCCGCTCACCGTCACCTGGAGCCAGCCCGGCATCCAGAAGCTGGGCGGCCTCTGGGGACAGACGTATGTGGGGGATCGCGATGAGCTGGTGGTGGTGAAGGGCGACGGCAACTGCGAGACCGAGGAGAAGGCGAAGCGGTTCGTGGTTCCTTCCGGCGGCAAGCAGACCTACCTCTACCCCGCTTCGGACGGGACGAACGCAACGCCCTTCCACGAGAAGAACTTCCTGGAGTGCGTTCGTACGGGACAGAGACCGGCGACAGACATTGAGATCGGCTACCGGACGGTTTCGATGTGCATCCTGGCGAACCTCTCGTACACTCTGGGGCGAAAGCTCACCTACCACATGGGCGAAGAGAAGTTTATCAACGACGAGGGCGCGAACCGACTGATCTCGGAGCCGATGCGCGCGCCATGGAAGTGGGGATAAGGCCAGGCGACCGGGGACGGTCCTTCGACTCTGCCACGGTGGGGCTGTGGCAGGCTCAGGATGAGCGGAACTGGCGCACTCAGGATGCTCGGATCGGACCAGGGACCGCGTGCAAGCGTTAGTTGCCCAATTACCGGTAGTTTTCGGCCCTACATTCGCCTCAATACTGTTCGGTTAGCCCAAATCCGTTCGCCCTGAGCACTCGTCAGCCTCATCGACGAGTAGTCGAAGGGTGCATCATTGACTGCTTAACCGAACAGCATTTACATTAGCCCTTATTATTCACATTGCTCGTGAAAGCGATACTGACTGTAAAACCGTCATTCCCGCATAGCCTGCCCCGTTACGACCTTAAACGGGGTCCTTAGCGGGAATCCAGGCCTGCCCCGTGTAGCCCGCCCCGTTACGACCTTAAACGGGGACCTTAAAAGGGGACGGTGGAGCGCACGCTCCTCGTTCTCAGATGCCGATAGAACACGTGGCATGCGCGTCTCGCGCATGATGGTCCACGGGCGGGACGCCCGTGCCACGGAGACGGCTTGACCTACACGCCCTCCGCGACCGAAATCTCCGATCCTACGAGGCGCCTATACGCCTCCAGGTACCGCGCTGAGGTGTTCTCGATCACTTCAGGAGGCAATGTCGGCGCAGGAGGCTCGCGATTCCAGCCCGATGCGGTGAGCCAGTCCCGCAGGTACTGCTTGTCGAAACTGGCCTGCGGCCCGCCGGGACAGTATGCCTCGGCGTCCCAGAAGCGACTCGAGTCTGGCGTCAGGACCTCATCCGCCAGGATCAGCTCCTCGCCGCGCATGCCGAACTCAAACTTGGTGTCTGCAATGATGATTCCCCGTTCGCGAGCATAGGCCGCCGCGGCAGAGTAGACCTCGATGCTCGCTGCAGCCAGGCGATCTGCCCACCGCGTGCCTATCATTGATGCCGCCTCGGCCTGGCTGATGTTGATGTCGTGCCCATCGGTCGCCTTGGTAGCGGGAGTGAAGATGGGCTCGGGCAGTTTGTCGCTCTCGCGGAGGCCGCCTGGAAGGTCGATGCCATGCAGG
>VFKD01000425.1 GCA_009885735.1 bacterium | reverse complement strand
TGAACCTGTCCTGAGGAGTTCCCTGAGTAGCGGGACCGAGAAACCTCACCGTGCCTCCAGCCTCTGGCTCGGCCCGAACCTCGAAGTCGAACCTGAGTACGCTGTCTCGCAGCGTGCCTGCGCAGAAGCCGGCTTTCCCCAATGGAACCTCAGCCACCACGCCGGCAACCGGATTAAGAATCTCGATCCGAAGCAACACTATCAACTCGCTGTGACCTCCATGTAGGTGAAACTGGCCCGGATGCCGAAGTGGTTTCCTCACCCACTGCACTGGAGTACCAATTCGATGTCTACCACGATTCACCTTGTCTCTCACACCCACTGGGACCGCGAATGGTACCTCACCTTCCAGCAGTTTCGCCTCCGCCTAGTGGACCTCATCGACCATGCGATGGAGATGCTGGAGAACGACCCAGACTTCACCCACTTTCACCTGGATGCGCAGACTATCGTTCTTGAGGACTACCTTGAGATTCGCCCTGGCGCCCGAGATCGGCTCGCCGGGCACATCGCTGCGGGACGCCTCGGCGTAGGACCCTGGTATCAGCTCAACGACCAGTTTCTCACAAGCGCGGAGTCCACGGTTCGCAGCCTTCTAATCGGTTCCAGGATTGCGCGCGATTTCGGCAACTGTCTGTCCCTTGGCTACCTGCCGGACCAGTTCGGCAACATCTCTCAGATGCCTCAGATATTTCAGGGGTTCGGCATCGATAACGCCATCGTTGGCCGCGGATACCAGATCGTAGAGGACCGAAAGCTCGAATTCTGGTGGGAGGCGCCGGACGGCTCCCGTGTTCTCGCCAGCAGGCTGGCCTACTGGTACAACAACGCGCAGTACATCCCGACTGATGCCGTGGAGGCCGCACCATACGTGTTCTACCTCGCCAGGACAATCGCTGAGAAGTCCGCCACGGGCCACCTGCTTTTCTTGAGTGGCGTAGACCATCTGGAGCCACTGCCTCATATCGGGCGCATCTGCCGAGAAGTCGATGCTGTCTTTGCCGGCAAGAGTTCCAGCCCCAGAATAGCGCTCGGACCGATGAAGAACTATACCGATGCCATCCGAGCCACATCTCAG
Organism: bacterium; assembly: GCA_009885735.1. Taxonomy (GTDB): domain Bacteria; phylum Armatimonadota; class Chthonomonadetes; order Chthonomonadales; family CAJBBX01; genus VFKD01. The sequence continues at coordinate 3,908 of VFKD01000425.1, read as the reverse complement.
AATGCCGAACTCCAGGTAAAGCACGGAGAACTACGCGAGGATCGAGGCGGGTCGTGCCTTGCGGGAACTCTCTCCAGCCGAATGTACCTCAAGCAGATGAACCACGCTGCCGAGAGCGCGCTGGAGCACTACGTTGAGCGCTTGAGTGCGTTTGCGACGGCATGCGGAGCTGCATATCCTTTCGACCAACTGCGCTATGCCTGGAAGCTGCTGATGCACAACCACCCTCACGACAGCATCTGCGGCTGCTCGGTGGACCAGGTCCACCGAGAGATGATCCCAAGGTTCGACCAGGTGATGCAGGTCACAGAGGAGCTAACTGAACGAGCCATCGACGGCATTACGGGTCGAGATCGGCGCTTCGGCGCGCCTGGCGAAGCCACCAACATCGTGGTCATCAACACCTTGAACTGGGAGCGGACGGACCCGGTCCAGATTACACTTGAGTTTCCATTGGGACCTCCCAAGCGCGGGAATCCGGAGCGCGACAACACCCGGACGCCAAAAGACTTTGTCTTGGTGGACAGTGAACGCCGCCAAGTTCCATTCGCCATCACCTCGAATCAAGCGGCCATGCGACAGGTCCACAATCCGCACGAGTTGAACCTGGACCAGTGGGTGCAGCAGATCGCCATCGAGTTTGTTGCGGTGGATGTTCCCGCCTGCGGTTACACGACCTACAGGCTCGACTGGCCGGAGAGGAAGCCCATCCAGAGTGCGCAGACTTACACTCCCGCCCGCACGGATGGCTGTTCGTATGCGTTTCAGGACGTGGGAGATGTGGGCGACGAATACCTCTATCGCCGGCCAGCCGAGGACGAAGTATTTACGCTAAGTCACACTCCGATCACGTCCGTGACGGCAAACGCAGTAAGGCACACGACCATTCGCGAGGTCGAGTGGTTGCTCCCTATTGCCGCCGAGGCAGACGGTTCGAGAAGGTCTTCCGAGCGCGTATCCGTTCCGATCCGGACCGAGATCACTCGATGGGCGGGAGTCGACCGCGAGGAGATCACGGTACACCTGACAAACACTGCGCGTGACCATCGTCTGCGGCTACTGGTGGGCAAGGAATTCGCATCTGTTCCAGAGGAGGCCCAAGCGGACGGGCACTTCGACGTGATCTCGCGGCCGCTGGTTCATCCACTCGAACCGGAAGGGGCGCTGCCGTTTCATCCTCAGCGGCTGTGGACGGCAATCACAGGCATCGACGGCGATGGCGCGATGGGAGAGCGCACACTCACGGTCATCAACAAGGGGCTTCCGGAGTACGAGGTGACGCCAAGATGTGTAGACAATCCGTTAGCAGGCGCGACGATTGGGGTGACGCTCCTTCGCTGCGTCGGCCAGCTCAGCGGCCGAGGAGACGGACCGGGCCTGCAGACTCCAGACGCCCAGTGCCTTGGCAGCCACACGTTCGAGATCGCAACTAGCTTGTGTTGGGGAGACTGGCAAGAGGGCCAGGTGTGGAAGCAGGCTCGCCAGTTCAACTTCCCACTCATCGCAGCCCAGGTCAGCACGGTCGGCCTTCCCGATTCGCAGCAGTTTCTCACGGTTGAGCCCAGCGAACTTGTCGTGTCGGCCATCAAGCGGGCCGAGGACCGAGATTCCATCCTCGTACGGTTCTACAACACCGTCGAGCGCGAATTACACGGTACCGTGGAGTGGGTCGGCGCCATCAGACAGCGGCTAGTCAACCTCGACGAGGAGCCTCAAGAGGATTGGCAGCCATGGTCCTGCCGCGAGATGTCTGTTGGCCCGAAAAAGATCATCACTATGGAGTTCGAACGGGCGCCCTATGAGGCTCCAGTAGGCAGGAATGCGCTGCCTCTGGGCCTAACGGCATCCCTGCAAGAGAGTCTTCCGGAGGTCAACTGAGCGCATGAAGATAACGAAGGTTCGCGTGTTTGTCACCTGTCCCACGCGCAACTATGTCGCAGTGAAGATCGAGACGGACGAACCGGGTCTTTATGGCGTGGGAGACGCGACCCTCAACGGCCGAGAACTGGCAGTTGCGAGCGCCCTGCAGGACCATATCGCTCCGCTGCTCATCGGGCGAGACCCAGACAGAATCGAGGACATCTGGCAGTATCTCTTCCGGGGCTCGTACTGGCGTGGCGGGCCGATCCAGATGACCGCGCTAGCAGGCATCGACCTCGCACTCTGGGATATTAAGGGCAAACGCGCTGGGCTGCCGGTCTATAGCCTTCTTGGAGGCAGGACGCGAGACGGCGCTCTCGCCTATTCCCATGCCGGTGGAGGCGAGTTCTCCGAGGTACACGAGAGTGCATGCGCCCTGCGCGAGCGCGGGTTCAAGGTCATTCGAGTTCAGTGCGCCGTTCCACACGCTATTGGAACCTACGGAGTGGGAGGCGCAGCGGAGGCGGCAAGCGCGACCTGGGGCGCGGGGCTCGGCGGATCTGTGGGAGATGGCGGACCGATGCCCTCGGTGGAGGCAAACTGGGAGCCGGCGAACTACCTGCGCGTAATTCCGAAAATGTTCGACTACCTACGGCAGCGAATGGGCGACGAGATCGAGCTGTTTCATGACGTTCACGAGCGGCTGTCTCCCATTCAGGCGGCACGGCTTGCGAAGGAACTCGAGCCCTATCGGCTCTTCTTCCTGGAGGACCCTCTTCGGCCCGAGCATAAGGAGAGCTTTCGGCTTGTACGGCATCACTCCACCACGCCAATCGCCATGGGGGAACTTTTTCACAACAAGTATGAGTGTCTGCCGCTCATCACTGAACAGCTCATCGACTACATTCGCTGCGACATCGGCCACATCGGCGGCATTACCGAAGCAAGGAAGATCGCGGCAATTGCCGAGCCGTACCAAGTTCTCACTGCTTGGCATGGCCCAGGCGACGTCGGTCCCGCAACTCATGCCGCGAACGTCCACGTAGACTGCGCCATCCCGAATTTCGGGGTTCAGGAGATGGTTCAGTTTAGCGAGGCTGTTCACGAGGTCTTCCCTGGAGCGCCGGAGTTCAGAGACGGATACCTGTTCCCGTCCGAGAAGCCTGGCCTGGGAACCGACATCAATGAGGCCGCTGCTGCGAAGTATCCGTATCAGCGCAGCTACCTTCCCACGGTTCGTCGGGCGGATGGAAGCGTTCACGATTGGTAGGGCTGGGTGCGGCAAGCCCTGCCCATGTCACCTATTGATTTGCCACAGGAGCCGATGAGTATGCGAGTGATGCTGTTTGCAGACATGGAGGGCGTTGCGGGAATCCAGGGCTGGGAGTATGTGGGCGGAAAGTCGCCCAAGTACGAAGAGGGAAGGCGCCTCTATACCGACGAGATCAACGCTGCGGTCCGTGGCTGCAAGACAGGCGGCGCCACCGAAATAGTCTGCATCGACGGTCACGGAGGAGCGCACGAAGGCGGCAAACCCTTCATGAGCTGGATTGGAGACCAGCTCGAATCCGGCGCTGAATATGTGGTAGGCCATCCCTGGGCAAGGTACATCGAGCCTCTGCAGTCGGGATGCGACGCAGTGCTATTTATAGGCGCACATGCCAGGGCCGGTACCGAGCTTGGGGTGTTGAGCCACACTGTCTCCTCCGAATCTTGGTACAACGCATCCGTAACCTCTCGATGTGACGAGAGCACGCGAACCTTCTTAGGCGAATCGGGCATCGTGGCCGCCATCGCGGGCTCCTTCGGCGTGCCGTGCATCTTCGTCTCTGGAGACGAGGCTACATGTATTGAGGTTGAGAACCTGGTGGGAAGCGGAGTTGTGCAGGCGTGCGTAAAGAAGGGCCTGGGCCGTTTCTCGGCGCGCAACATGGCTCCGGCGGATGCCTGCGCGCTCATAGAGAGACAGGTACAGGTGGCACTCTCGGTTCGAGCGACCTGGCCGCAGCCGCTTGCTCTCGGCGCGCCAGTAACCTTCAAGGTCGAGT
>VFKD01000422.1 GCA_009885735.1 bacterium | reverse complement strand
GCCGCCTGCATAGCTAATTCCTGGTGAAGGTGGCGCACCAAACGCCGCACGACGGTCCTTCGGGTTTGTGAGCCTCCTTCCCGGTTTTCCTGAGACCTGCATCGGTTCGAGATTTCCATTTCCGCTTTTGGCCACCTGAGCAGAGTAACCCAACTAAGTGAACAACCTCGCACGTGTGTGCGGGCTCAGCAGCCAAACTGGGTGACCGAACATAACACCTGCATGTGGGCGGCGAAGAGGCAGTCTGGTGCTGGAGATGGAGGGAGATGTTGGCACGAGGCGACCACCGGCCACCTTTGGTAACAGCGCCACGAACGGTCATTGGTTACCATGGGTGTTCGCGCAGAACAGCAGAGCGGCTCCTTTCCGACCAGCAGTTTCTGCCTTCCACCAGGAGTCACGATTGGCTTGGTGTCGGCGCGTATTTCTGGGAGTATGCTCCCTATCGAGCGCTGGATTGGGCGGTGGTGCGAGCAGCGCAGGAGAGTGACGAACCTGCGGTTATCCGTGCCACAATCAGGCTGGGTCGGTGCTTGAACCTAATGGACAGCTTCCACTTTCCAGGTTTGCTGCGAGTCTACGAGTTGTTGGCAGGGGAGTACGGCGGAGGGCAGATGCTACGTAATACTGAACGCGGCGCGCACTTCTTGGATCGACTAATCATTGAGGCGCATTGTCGTGCAAATGCCGACGAGGCGCCAACTGGGTTTCAGACGGTACGAGGTTCCTATGCAGAGGGAGTACCGATATTTTCTGGCTCGAAGATACTGAGCAAGGCCCACACGCAAATCGTCGTGCGGGACGTGAGTTGCATCACAGACGTGTCTTTGGTACACTTCCCATAGTGTTCGCCTTCCTACATGCCGTTGACGATTCACTGCGAGGAGCATAGGATGAAGAAGAACCGACAGCCGGGCAGCAAAGAAGTGATTGATGCGATCGTGGAGCGCTTCAGCAAGATGACGCCTGAAGAGCGGTACGAGTTCCTCACCTACCGAACGCCGGGCGTGGAAATGACGGACATGACGGGGATGTTCGGGGATATCCCAGCCCCGGCACCAAAGGCTCGTGCAAAACGTCGCACAGCGTCCGGCTAAGTCGGACAGGTCGCACCCCTTCGTGTTTCTAGTGCTAATCTCGTGCTGTGCGTCGCACGCCAATGAGTTAGGATCGCCCCAGTGCTGAAATGGACCCCCGAACAGATAGCCGCGATGGCAACCGACCCATCGGCCGCTGCGGCAGGGAAGGCGCTGGCGACAGTCAGGAATTGGGTGACTCTCGGTGGCGACTCGCGCGCACTGTGGGGCGAGTGCAAAGGAAGCGGCGCCAAACCCTACCAAGTTCAGATCGACTTCTCTGAACCTGCCTTCAAATGCTCGTGTCCCAGCCGACGGTTTCCGTGCAAGCATGCACTCGCACTCTTCCTTTTGTGGGCACAGCAGGACCATTCCATGCCCGACACGAGGCCGCCAGCGTGGGTTGAGGACTGGCTAGCGAAGCGAGCCGAGAAGGCGCAGTCGAAGGCGGACGTGGCAGATGCCCCCCATGCTGACACGCAAGCGCGTGCCCAGGCCGCTCAGGAGAAACGTTCCGCCGACCGTGAGGGCCGCGTGGCCGCTGGGATCGAGGAGCTAGACCGATGGCTGAAGGACCTGGTTCGCGGTGGTCTCGCCGCAGCTCAAAGCCGGCCCTGGAGCTACTGGCAGGATATGGCCGCGCGGATGGTGGATGCACAGGCGCCTGGTATTGCCAGACAGCTTCGCGAGATGGGAGCAATACCAGCGAGCGGCGATGCATGGCCGGGGCGGCTGATCGAGAAGGTGTCTCGCGTCTGGCTTCTGATTGAGGCCTACCGCAGGCTCGCCGTTCTGCCCGACGCGCTGCAAGCCACCATACGAACGCACGTCGGATGGACTACCAAGCAAGACGACGTGCTGCACCAATCCGGCCATCGGGCTGAGTGGCTGGTGGTGGGCAGGCGAGTGAGCGAGCAGGACAAGCTGCTCGTTCAGCGCACCTGGCTGCTCAGCAAAGAAGGAAGCGCGCTGCTCTTGCACTTTGCTATGAAGGGGCAGCCCTTTGAGGTTTCCTTCATGCCGGGGACCGTTTTGGACGCCGATTTGGTCTACTTCCCTGCAGCGTTCCGTCAGCGGGCAGCACTGAAGAGCCTCTTCGGGGAGTCTCCGACTTTGAAGGCGATCCCATGCTACCGCTCGGCAGAGCCATATCTGGCTCGATACGCCGCGGATCTCGCACGCGACCCTTGGATCGTGAGCCACCTGATGGCGATCACCGGCGTCACACCGGTGGTTGGAGAGCCCCGCATGCTTCTGCAGGATGCTGACGGTCGGTGCCTTCCGCTCTCGGCGGACTACCAGAAGTCCTGGCAGTTGGCGGCTCTGGCAGGAGGAGAGCCAATTACTCTCTTCGGTGAGTGGGACGGGCACAGCGTGAGTCCGCTCTGCGTGGCAGCGGACGGCCGGTTTGTTGACCTTGCCTCAGGCCGAGGATCTCGAAAGTGAGCACGTGGAGTGCATTAGTCTCGACCGCGCTTCTGGGCACGGAGCGCAATCGACCAGCCATGAGTAACGAGGGTTCAGTCGCTTGTATGCTCGTGCGTCAGACTGATACAGCGGATGCTGAGACGACGGTGCTTCACCAGGCAGCGATTCTTACACTTGCCAGGCTTGCAGGGTTCGCTCCAGCGGAGGCAGAGCTTGCTGAGGAGATCGTGCAGGCAGAAGTAGAAGTTAGTCAGAGATGCGGACGGCGAGGTACGGGTATTCTCGCCAAGCTCCTTGCCGAGCAGAAGACAGACCTAGTGATGGAGTGGCTTCAGGCCGCACAACGCGCCGGTCGTCACGCTGCGCCGGAGGTGCTGCCGGACCTGCTGGACTACGGCGCTAAGCACGCTGCACTCCGGCCCGCAATTGCTGCAGCGGCGGGCCGCCGCGGCGTCTGGCTGGCAAAGCAAAACCCGGACTGGCACTTTGCGAGAACGGATGCTTCGGAGGCAGCGAGCTTCACTGATGCGGAGATAACTGCAAAGTGGGAAACAGGTACGAGCAGCGAACGGCGTGTTCTGCTTGCGGGACTACGCACGCGAGATTCGGTTCGGGGCCTAAGCCTGCTCGAATCAACTTGGCAGACAGACTCCGTAAACGACCGGGCGAACTTCCTCCCAGTGCTGCGCAATGGCTTGACTTTCGCGGATGAACCGTTCCTAGAGCAGGCGCTCAATGACAAGCGCAAGGAGGTGCGGAGAACTGCCGCGGACCTACTTGCACTCATCGACCTTTCCGCTCACTGTCGGCGCATGACTGCGCGGGTAGCGCCGTTGCTGTCGCTTCGCCGCAGCCTACTGGGCGGCGAGATCATTGAGGTCCAGCTTCCGACTGAGTGGGATGCGTCCATGGGGCGCGATGGCATCGAGGCTAAGCCGCCCAAAGACTCGGGATACGGTGAGCGGGCGTGGCTGATTCGACAGATGTTGGGGTTCATCTCCCCGTCCTGGTGGGTGCGCTCATTCCATCGTGAGCCTCCACAGCTCCTGAAGGCCGCAAGCAAGAGCGCGGAGTGGGGAGACCTGCTGGTAGCTGCTTGGACCGAAGCTGCAAACCGCTTTGGCCTCCTCGCCTGGAAGGAAGCTCTCGTGAGCCACGCAGTCGATCGACCGAAGAGTGCCTCGAAGTATCCGAAAGAGCCGATCTTGCCAGCGCTGACGGGAATGCCGGAAGAGCGCCTAGAATCTCTGCTCGTGCATCTCTTCTCTACCGGGCAAGATGCACATGGCGAGATGGCGCTTCCAATGCTGCAGGAACGCCGGTCGCCTTGGTCCTCATCGCTCGCTCGGATTGTCGTCAAGGGTGCGTTCAAGACATTGAAGGCACAGACCGGCTATACGTCGGCGGGATTCCAAGCGAAGAGCCTACTGGACTTGGCGGCCTTGTACAGTCCGCCCTTGTTGGCAGAGGAGTTTGATGCGGCGTGGGGATCGACAGGCTCGAAGTCCACGTTCGCTAGCAGCACTGTTGACGAGTTCCTGAAGCAGATTTTGTTTCGACAAGACATTCGAACTGCGATTCTAGAGGAGGGGTGATGCCGGAACTACTGAGGGAACATGCGGAGAGCCAATACGCGGAGGAGCTGGACGCCCTTGCCCGCAGCGACACTAGGCCGCGTCCTCCCAACTGGAATCTGTCGCCATGGGCCGCAGTTACTTACCTGATGGGCGGTGCGCTGGACGATGGATTCGAGGTCACTCCAAAGTATGTGGGTTCGCGCCGCCTGATGGAGGTTGCGGTCGCCACTCTTGTAACAGACCGCTCCCTTCTGCTGCTCGGGGTGCCGGGGACAGCAAAGACATGGGTCTCCGAACACCTCTCAGCGGCGATATCGGGCGACTCGACTCTCCTCGTTCAAGGTACCGCAGGAACGGGGGAAGAGTCGATTCGCTACGGCTGGAACTACGCACGTCTCCTTTCCGAGGGTCCGTCCATGAATGCGCTTGTGCCCAGCCCGGTGATGCGAGCGATGGAGCGGGGCAAACTGGCTCGAGTCGAGGAGCTGACGCGCATTCCTTCGGACGTTCAGGATGCGCTAATCACTATCCTCTCCGAGAAAACTCTGCCCATTCCCGAGCTGGAATCCGAGGTGCAGGCTGCGCGGGGCTTCAACATCATTGCCACTGCGAACGACCGCGACCGAGGCGTCAACGAGCTCTCAAGCGCTCTGCGGCGGCGCTTCAACACGGTGGTGCTGCCCCTTCCGGAGACCATCGAGGCAGAGATGGAGATTGTGCAGAGGCGCGTGTCGGACATGGGGCGTGCTCTCGCTATTCCAGCAGAGCCACCTGCGCTCGAGGAGATTCGGCGGGTGGTTACCATTTTCCGAGAGCTCCGAGCGGGAGTGACCGAGGACGGCAGGACCAAGGTGAAGTCGCCATCCGGGACGATGAGCACTGCGGAAGCGATCTCCGTAATGAACAACGGGCTTGCCATGGCGGGTCACTTTGGCGACGGACGCCTGAAGGCGAGCGACCTTGCGTCGGGCATGCACGGCGCCATCGTGAAGGACCCTGTTCAGGACCGATTGGTTTGGGCCGAATATCTTGAGACGGTGGTGAAGGAGCGTGGCGGCTGGAAGGACCTCTATCGGGCGTGCCGCGAGATGCTCTAGGGTGGAGCCGACCATCCTTGGTATCCGTCACCATGGACCGGGCTCGGCTCGGAGCATGCTGAATGCGCTTGAGTCGCTCGAACCGGACGTCATCCTCGTTGAAGGACCACCCGAAGCCGAATCGCTTCTGCCTCTTGCCTCCCATGTTGAGATGGTCCCTCCGGTTGCTCTGCTCGTGTACAGGCCGGATGTTCCAAGGCGCGCGATCTACTTTCCGTTTGCCGAATTCTCGCCGGAGTGGCAAGCGATTCTCTATGCAAACGCTCAACAGGTGCCCGTCCGCTTCATAGACCTTCCTCAGGCCCACCAATTCGCCCTTGAGCCTCCAGAACCCACCGAATCCGCGGATTCCGATGCGACTGCGCCTGCAGAGAGCCCCACGAGCGCCGACACGGACCGGCCGGCCGACGATCCGTTTCGGTGGATAGCGAAGGCGTCCGGATACTCGGATTGTGAGCGGTGGTGGGAGCAGTTGGTGGAGCAGCGCGCAGACAGCTCAGATATGTTCGCCGCCATCCTCGAACTGATGACCGCCCTGCGTGCTGACTTCCCAGATGCACTCGCGTCGAGGCAGCCGGACGTCCAGATCGAGGAGCGGCGAGAGGCGTACATGCGGCAGTCTATCCGAACTGCCATCAAGGAGGGGTGTGACCGAATCGCCGTGGTTTGTGGAGCCTGGCACTCACCCGCGCTCGTCACGCTGCCGCCTGCGAAGCACGACATAGATCTTCTGAAGGGCCTGCCGAAAGTGAAGACTGCGGCGGCCTGGATACCCTGGACCTATGACCGACTTTCGTGGTGGAGCGGATATGGCGCAGGCGTAGATTCTCCGGGCTACTATCACACCCTTTGGAACCACCGGGAAAGCCTCACTATTCAGTGGATGCTGCGCGTGTCTAGTCTCCTGCGTGAGCGGGACCTAGACGCCTCGCCTGCGTCGTCGATTGAGGCCGTCCGGCTTGCGGAGACCATCGCCTCAATGCGAGGCCGCTCCCTGCCCGGACTGCCCGAGCTGATGGAATCTGCCCGCTGCACCTTCTGCTTTGGCTCGGAAGCGCCAATGAGCCTCATTCAGCGGAAACTGGTGGTCGGCGAGAGGTTGGGCGCCGTGCCCGCGGAAGCCCCCACGATTCCGTTGCAACAGGACGTCGAGCGCGAACAGCGGCGCCTTCGGCTCCAGCCGGAGGCAGCGGAGCGTACTCTGGACCTGGACCTGCGCAAGCCCAACGAGATGGACAGGAGCCGCCTGCTGCATCGGCTCAATCTGCTGAACGTCCCATGGGGCGAAGAAGAGAAGGTCTACGGCAAGAGCGGCACCTTCCACGAGGTGTGGAGACTTCGCTGGGACCCGGAGATGGCCGTTAGGGTGATCGAGGCAGGAATCTGGGGCACGACTGTTCTGGCGGCGGCCACGAATAGTGCCTGCGACGAAGCATCGAAAACCACCACCCTGTCCTCGCTGACAGCCTTGGTGGAGGCGGTCCTTCTCGCGGACCTGCCGGATGCAATTGGTCCCATGTTGGAGCGACTGGACCGGCTCGCTGGCGCCACGAGCGATGTGCCAATGCTCATGGGCGCCATACCTCCACTTGCGAACGCAGCCCGGTATGGGAGTGTGCGGGGAACGAACGTCGAGTTCGTACAGCACGTTCTTGACGGTCTTGTGGCACGCATCTGCGTCGGTCTTCCCGCCGCGTGCTCAGCGCTGAACGACGATGCCGCGGGACCGATGCTGGGCCAAATTGGCGCCGTCAATCAGTCCCTTAAGACCCTTCAGAAGGACGAGCTTCTGCAGGAATGGTTTGGCGTCATTGGCCGGTTGAGCTGCCAGAATG
>VFKD01000295.1 GCA_009885735.1 bacterium | reverse complement strand
GATCGCCACGGACGAGCCATTGGGTTTGCCGCGCTCAGCACTTTGGCGGCAATGTCGCCTCCTGGGCAGAGTCTTCAGTACCAAGGTCCGGTCGAGTCCGGCGCGCCCCTTGCCGTGTGGAGCAGCGCGCCGGCGCAGGCCACGTGTACGCTGGAGGCAAGCGTATTCAACGTGGAAGTCGCGCTGAAGGACTGGCCGAGCGAGGCCGAACTGGTCGCCGAGATGGAGCAGACCGAGGACCGTTCCCTCGCCGAGAGGCTGAGGCGCAAGGCGCGGGTGCGCAGGTCGGTCGGCGACGGCTCGTCGCTCTCGCTGCCGGTCTGGCGCTGGCGGCTCGGCGCCATGGAGCTGATCGCGGCCTCGAACGAGCCTTATTCCTACCTTCAGCAGGAGGTCCGAGCTTCGCGGCCAGACACGCACGTCGCGGTGCTAAACCTCTGCAACGGCGGTCACTACGGCTATATGCCGAACAGAGAACTCTACTCGAAGGACCTCTACCAGGTGTGGCAGACACCCTTTGAGGAGGGCACGTTGGAGGCGTTCACCGCGCGGTGCGTGGAAGAGTTGAAGACGTGATAAATGGAGGTTGGTGATTGAAGATTGACAGGATTCGGACGATTCCCCTCTTGGGAGAGACGCCGGACACCGGCTGGGCGCAGCAGACCGACAGGCAGGAGTGCCTGCACACTCTCATCGAGATTACGGCCGATTCCGGCCTCGTCGGCTATGGGAGCTGCTTTACAAGCCAGGCGTTGGTCGATGCCGCTCTTGAGCTCCTGCGTCCCTACCTTCATGGCGAGAGCGCCATCGAGCCGGAGCGAGTTTCCGAGAAGCTGCTGCAGTCCACCTTCTGGCAGGGCAGGGGCGGAAGCGTCGCACACGCCATCAGCGGAATCGACGTTGCCCATTGGGACCTGCTCGGAAAGGCTTGCGGACAGCCGGTGGCCAGACTGCTCGGCGGATACTATCGCGACCGAATTAAGGCCTATGGCTCCCTTCTCTTCGATGAACCTGCTAAGCTCATCGACAAACTCAATGCCGCCACCAGCCGCGGGTTCAAGGCGCTCAAGCTTGGCTGGAACGGCTTTGGCCGAGTGAGCAGCGCCTATGACGAGCTACTGGTGAAGACCGCTCGCGAAACCGTGGGGCCGGACGTAGAGATCATGGTGGATGCGGGAGGCTCCGAGCAATACTGGCCGCACGGCTACAAGTGGGCCGTAGAGACCGCGCGAATGCTCAAGGATTACCAGATCACCTGGTTCGAGGAGGCTCTTGCTCCGGACGACCTGGAGGGGTACAAGAAGCTGCGCGAGCACGCTCCGCTGCCTATCTCGACTGGTGAAGTGCTCACTCGAAGGCAGAGCTTCCTGCCGTGGCTCGAGCAGGGCGCGGTAGACATCATCCAGCCGGACTGCACCAAGTGCGGCGGCCTTAGCGAGGCAAGGCGCATCGCCTGGATGGCCTCGGACCACAACATTCTGATGGTCTCGCACGGCTGGAACACCGCCATCGGGCTGGCGGCTGACCTGGCTTTGGCTGCGGCGATGCCGGTTGCCCGGTATGTCGAGTACATCACGCCGTCTCCCTACATTGAGGAGATCGTGTTGGTTCCGTTTGTGTTGGATTCAGATGGCATGCTGCCCATCCCAACCGCGCCGGGGCTGGGGATCGAGCTAAATCAGGACGGATTAGCTCGGCTCTCGAAGCGCAAAGCATAGGAGGACTATATGGAACCAGAACTGCTGGCGGACTATGCCTGTGAGACCGGTGAAGGACCGCTCTGGAACGCGGCCGAGCAGACAATCTACTGGTGTGACATTCCGCAGGGGCGCATGTTTCGCCTAGATCCTGCCACCGGCGAACACGAACAGTTCTACGCAGGTCCGGTTGTGGGCGGATTCACGTTTCAGCAGGACGGAGCGATTCTGCTCTTCATGGAGAAGGGACGCGTCGCAACCTTGCGAGACGGCGCTTTGACGACCGTCGTTCCAAGCATCGAGGCGGAGCTCGACAGCCGATTCAACGACGTCATCGCAGACCCCTGTGGGCGCGTCTTTTGCGGCACCATGTCCACGGATACGCAGAAGGGGACGCTCTATCGGCTAGACACCGATGGGTCCATTCGGCCCGTTCAGGCGGACGTGGGTTGTTCGAATGGCATGGGCTTTACGCCGGACCGGCGGCGAATGTATCATACCGACTCGTTTCGGCGCGAAATCTACCTCTACGACTACGATGGTCCAACCGGCGCCATTGAGAACCGCCGCCTTTTCGCCTCTCTGCCCGAGACGGACGGATTCCCAGACGGAATGACTGTGGATGCCGAGGGTTGCGTCTGGAGCGCGGTGTGGGACGGAGGCTGCCTCATTCGCTTCGACCCGCATGGCAAGGAGATGCTGCGAGTTGCGTTTCCGGCGCGGAAGGTCTCGTCCGCTGTTTGGGGCGGGTCAGACTACCGGGATCTGTATGTGACCACTGCGGGAGGAAACGTGAAGGAGACGGACGGTGAGCACGCCGGCGCGCTGTTTCGCTTGCGGCCCGGTGTTCAGGGCGTGCCGGAGTTTGCGTCGAGGATAGGGCTGACGTAAACTACTCAGCTGTGTGCCCCTGCGACTGAAGTCGCGGCTGTGAAAGGCACGATATCCACCTTCGTGGATTGGTTGTTTGGCGTCCGATCGGTTACAGAGTTCACTTAGCCGCATTCGTTCGTCCTGAGCGCTCGTCAGCCTCACCGACGAGCAGTCGAAGGACGCGAAATCGTGCAGGTTGGTCCCCATGCAGACGTCCTTCGACTCCGGCTCGATACGGCTGAGCCGGGCTCAGGACGAACGGACTTTCAAAGTGTTGTCTCAGGCGAGCGAAACGGCAGGTATACCGCCGTTACCATTCTGGCACTCTGAACAAATCTGCGGCCGTACCGCCGCCAACATACTGTCACCCTGAGCCCTCGACAGCCGTATCGTCGAGGAGTCGAAGGGTCCAGCCGTACCAACTCGGCAACGCCCGGATGTTTCGTTCCCGCTGCCGGAATCCGGGAATGACGCGCTTCGATACGAATGAAGCGCGCTCAGCATGACAATACTGTGATAATGGCATCGACTCCAATTCTCTCGGACACGAGCCAGCTAGTATATAAAGGAGAAGCCCAAGATGAGTTCACTCGACCAAATCCTCTACGACCACCTCACCTGGCCCGAGATCAATGAGGCCGTGACGGCGGGCAAGACTGTTCTGCTGCCCATCGGCAGCACGGAGCAGCACGGCCACCACCTGCCGCTCGACACAGACAACTTTCTGGCAAGGGGAGTCTGCCTGGAGGCCGCCAAGCTCGCGCCCCGCGAGCTGCTCGTGATGCCCACCATACCGTACGGCTACAACGAGCACGCGCTCGACTTTCCCGGCACCATTCACGTTCACTACGACCACTTTATCGAGTACTGCCTGGACGTGGTGAAGAGCGTGGCGCATGCGGGGTTTGACCGCATCATTATTATCGACGGGCATGGCTCGAATGAGCACCTCTGCGAGTTTATCGCGAGGCGCGGCACTCTGGAGACGGACGCG
>VFKD01000074.1 GCA_009885735.1 bacterium | reverse complement strand
TCTTCAATCCATGAAACCGGGCCTTGTCATCGTGTCGGTTGATGTCCAATTTGAATGGGCGCTTGAGGAATCTGTTCGACATCCCGTAGGTGGCGTTGCCCTTATAGCGCAGACCGACTCTCCCGAGCGTCGTGCCACCCGAAGTGAGCGACGCGACCACCCATGGAAACTCCATCCCGAACGCGCTTCGATGCAGATCACGCTTCGATTTGCCGGGCTTCAGCTCGGCCTTATGCGGAGGAATCGGTGCGCCAGGGCGACCCGGCGAACCGCCCGTGGCGGGCTGCATCGCATCGTACTCGGAAGGTGAGAGTGTGATCAGGAGCCGCCACACTTTGTCGAGACCGAATACATCAGTTCCGGAGGCGAGCTTTGCGGGTTGTTGACCCATTGCGGAGTTGGAGCCTGCCAATAGGGTGCAGGTGGCCGCAATGAGCAACCAGATATGCCTCGCGGTTCGAAACATGGGCTCGTCCTCTCAACCGCCTAACGACTGCGGTACACAGAGTATAGCTCAACTCCTGGATCAACGACACAGTATTGCAATTCTGTCTTGCACACCGGGTTTCCAGGTCTCCCTGCCAAACAACATGTCTCTTGGGCTGCCAGCACACGGCCCGTCCGCTGCCGGCGCTTCGTTCCGTACTCGATGTGCCCGAGGAGTTCCAGCGCACCTGCCAAAAGCTTCAGCGTCCGCTTCTAGTGACCCGCAGAGGGTCACTGCAGGCAAGAACCACCAGCTAGAGTTAGGAGGGTGCGAACGGAGTACTAGATGTCGGATGAAGAACCAATCTGCTTAGCCCCTGCGGTTGAAACTGCGGCTGCGAACATCACAAAGTGCCCCTCCGCGCACTGAATACTGAATCCACGGAGGTGGATTTCGTGCCCTTAACAGCCGCGACTTTAGTCGCAGGTCAAGGGCCTCGAGTTCTTCATCACGCTTCTAGAGGCGTGCGGCGCTAGGCTGCACGCAATGTGCGCACCATGCCGTCGAAGAGGAGCTTGCCGTCCGCGGAACCCAAAGCCTTCTCGGCGGCCCGCTCGGGGTGCGGCATCATTCCGAGGATGTTTCTGCCGCTGTTCAGAATGCCTGCGATGCCCCTCATCGAGCCGTTTGGGTTGAACTGATCGTCGATTGTGCCGCCTGGACCAGCGTAGCGCAATACGACTCGATCCTCCGCCTCTAGTTGGTCGAGGGTGGCCTCGTCCGCAACGTAGCGCCCCTCGCCGTGGGCAATCGGGATACGAAGAACCTGCCCCAGCCTCGCGGCCTGGGTCCATGGCGTTCCTGTGGTCTCTATCCTGCATCCAACCCACTTGCAAGAAAACTTTGGACGAGAGTTGCGCACCAGCGCACCGGGCAGCAGATGAGCCTCGCACAGCACCTGGAAACCGTTGCAGATGCCCATCACGAAGCGACCACGCTCGGCATGGGCGATGACGGCATCCATAATGGGCGAAAAGCGAGCAATGGCGCCTGTGCGCAGATAATCTCCATAAGAGAAGCCGCCTGGGAGGACGATGCAATCGTAGCCCTTGACGCTCTTCTCCTCGTGCCAAACGTAATCCACCGCTACCCCCACCACATCCTTCAGCACGTGGTAGGCATCCTGATCGCAGTTTGAGCCTGGGAAGCGAACTACGGCAAACTTCATGCCCCTACCTCAATGCGATAGTCCTCTATCACCGGATTCGCCAACAGTCGATCACACATCCGGCGGGCCTCGTCCGCCACATTGCCCACCGAGTCGCCAATCTCCATCTCGATGATCTTTCCCACGCGCACATCCTTCACATCCGTGTGTCCAAGCGACGCGAGGGCGCTCTGAATGACGCGGCCTTGAGCGTCCAGCAGGCTTGGCTTTAGGGTGACAAACACCTTCACGCGGGGCATATTTCGGACCTCGATAGTGTGGGAGTATGCATCAACGACTGTGCAGCAGATACCAGAGGATTATACCTGTCGCCGTGGACGCCAAGACCACCGTGAACCAACTCCGGCTTACGATTGAGCGACCAGGAGGCACCTGTGGCGCAGGCTGAGGTTCCGAGTCACGTACTTGTGGTGGAGCAACAGGATTCTCGACCGGAGGCTCCGACAGATGTCGGAGGATTCTCGCGGGATTCACCCGCCTTCTCGAACCTGGAATCTTCGCGCTGATCCAGTCTCTGAAAAGCATCCCGGCGACACGCCCGATGCGTGGCGCAAGGCCGGGAGCAACGACCAGGACAATGAGAACGGCCACGAAGGCCCACTGAACCGGTGCGCCGACAAGTGCTAGCTCCATTATTTCGACAAACCCTTCTGCAGCCGCATCAATACTGTACTCCCATCAAGACCCTCTACTCTGACCACCTTATTCCGAGAGGACGCACCTCTCTCAATGGACAGGTCCCTCTTGGGAACCTACAGCGCGCCGGCCAGAAGCGCGATGAGCGCGCGGTTCGCGGCGCCGTCCACGGGTCCCTCGGCAACTCGACAATGCACGAGACCGGCCTCCACTCGAGTCACTTCCGTCGCTCCACCTCTTGGAGTTAGCCTAACAGATATGACGGCGGAATTGGTGGACACTAGCTACCCATTGCGAGGTGAAGCATGACAAAGATTGTTGCATTATTCAGTGCATGGGCGACAATTGCCGACAGTAGCAAGCCCGATCTACGGGTGAGCCCCGCAAACAGCATGCCCAGCCCGAATATACCCAGAAACCCCACAGGATTCTGCGGATGCAGAAGCGCAAACACGAGAGATGAAACAACCGCCGCGACCCGCACTCCGCTCCGTGCGGCCAGGGAATGAAAGAACACACCACGAAAGAGTACCTCCTCGGCAATGGGAGCCACCACAACTGCCTGTACTCCCAACATCGCGCGAGCAGCCGC
Source organism: bacterium (assembly GCA_009885735.1). Classification (GTDB taxonomy): domain Bacteria; phylum Armatimonadota; class Chthonomonadetes; order Chthonomonadales; family CAJBBX01; genus VFKD01. The sequence goes on along the minus strand of VFKD01000074.1, from coordinate 850 downwards.
ATCCTGGCTAGACATGAACGCAATGATGGAGGGACTCAAGGGGCTCTCGAATCCTCGAAACGCCAACGCAGACAGTGCCGACACAGCGAGCAGCACTGGAACCGACACAAGGTATCCGCCAACTCCCTCCACTACTACGGTGGTCCATCTGCATCTCGCAAGACTGATGTCGCTTAGCGCAAACCCCCACCTTCGCCTCTGCGCAATGAACAAGACCAACGGCGGCACGAGCGACACGAGCGTTACGAGCGAGGTCGCAAGCGATAACTGCATGGGTGCAAGCGCAGCTCCTCCACTCCAGTAACTTAGGATGCGGGGAACCAGCAGCCGCAGGACGATGTACCCCGCGATGTACGTCACAAACACACTGTATAGCGCTCCAGCCTGTGGGTCCGACAGAGAGATGGGGGCTGCGGGCCTTGGATCGCGACGGTTCGAACGGCTCCAAGTGAACCACAGCAATACAAGGAGCAGACTCCCGGCGAACGCAGTCAAGTATCGCGCAGCGGCGAATCGGTGTAGACGCAAACCCGCGGCATCTGCCCGTCCGCGTGCCGATCTGGCTTGTGCTTGGCTGCCAACTCGGTCGAAGAGCTGCGCGCGAGCGAGATGCCCAAACCAGCCCAGATCCATTGCGTCGATGCTCGTAAGTACGGCTGGCACGCTCCCGTGATCAATGCGTCTTCCGCCGAGGACCGTTGCCCATAGGGCGATTTCCCGGTCGAGATCAAGGAGGGATTCAGTGCGGGATAGAGTGCGGAGCCGGAGGACGCTCTTCTGCCAGCCAGGATCGTCTAGCTCGGCCTGAAGGATTGCCAGCTTCCGAATAGAATCGCGGCTAGGAGCAAGG
>VFKD01000206.1 GCA_009885735.1 bacterium | reverse complement strand
TTAGGAGACTCCATGAACTCCGTTCACAACCAGGCATGAAAACCAGGGCTTCGGAGGCGGTCACATACTGTCACCCTGAGCCCTCGACAGCCGTATCGTCGAGGAGTCGAAGGGTCCCGTCGTACCGACGCGGATACGCCTGGATGCTTCGACTTGGGTTCGGAACGGCTGAACCTCCGCTCAGCATGACAGTATGTTACCACCCGTGCAGACAACGCTATTTTCAAGAGAGCTTGTGGATCTCGGCCTTCTTGATCCTGACTGGACTTCAAGCATGCATGCGCGCGGAGGCATCCGCCCTGGCGGGCAAGCTTGTTGTCTCGCCACGCATTGTTCGGCTGGTCGGCGCCCACGACCGCAGGCAGATCCTCGTTGATTGGATTAGTTCTGATGGCAAAAGGATCGACGTTACTGATCAAGCCGAGTTTCAATCGGTCGCAGGCGCGTCCGCAACTTTCGTAGACCCATCTAGGGCGGTCTGGGCAGTTGAAGATGGAGCATCCACTGTAAATGTTACCTTTCGTGGCAAAGAGGTGCAGTTCACTGTCGTTGTTTCGGGCGCGGCTGCCAAGCGGAAGTGGAGCTTCACGACGGATGTCGTCTCGGTTCTCTCGAAGCAGGAGTGCAACTCCGGCGTTTGCCACGGCGCGGCGGCGGGGAAGGGCGGACTGCGCCTGTCGCTGCGCGGCTACGATCCGCAGGCAGACTACGAACGCCTAATGTACGAGGGTAATGGCCGGCGCATCAGCAGGACCAACACCGGCCTCAGCCTGCTGCTGCGAAAACCGGCGCTTAAGACGAGTCACCTCGGTGGGCTAAAGCTGTCGGAAGCTTCAGCGGAATACAGAGTGCTCACGGAGTGGATTAGCTCGGGAGCGAAAGGTCCAACAGCCAAGGAACCCACGCTCACGCGAATTCAGGTGCTTCCTGGCGACCGCGAGATCAGAGTTGGCGCATCCCAACGGCTCGCAGTTCTTGCGACCTTCTCGAACGGTACGGTCCGTGACGTCACAAACTGGGCGCGCTACAGCACCAACGACGAGTCCATTGCCACCGTAGACAGCGTTGGTCGCGTGCGTATGAGGGCAAACGGCGAAACTGCGATTGCCGTCTGGTTTTTGGGCCAGGTCGGCTTTGTGCGCGTGAGGTCTGCATTCCCGGGCAGCGTCCCAGGGTCAACATGGGTCAGTAAGTCCGGTGCCGGCACCATAGACCGGTTGGTGTTGGCAAAGCTCAGGCAGGTGAACCTTCCACCGAGCCCCGCGACCTCTGAACGACAGTTCGTTCGCCGCGCCTACCTCGATGTAATTGGAGTGCTGCCCACAGAGACAGAGGTGCGAGGCTACTCCGAGAGCAAGGACAACCGCAAGCGCGAGAGGCTGATCGACGCCCTGCTAGTCCGTCCAGAATATGTCGACCTGTGGTCCTATCGGTGGAGCGACCTGCTGCGAGTGAGTCGAGACAGCCTGGGCAAGCGCGGCATGGCGCGCCTGCAGCAGTGGCTGCGCGAAGCGGTCCGAACAAACCTGCCTTGGAATGAGATGGTGGGTACGATAGTTCGTGCGAGCGGCGCCACAGACCAATCCGGTCCGGCCAACTTCTACGTGATGGCTAACTCGCCGAAGGAGATGGCGGAGACGACCGCACAGGCATTTCTGGGAATTCGCGTGCAGTGCGCCCAGTGCCACAACCACCCTTTCGAAAAGTGGACCCAATCGGACTACTATGCGATGACCAGCTTCTTCTCGCGAGTGAGCAAGACTCAGGCGCCAGGGGGAACTTTGATCTTCGCAACGGCCATCGGCGAGGTGAACCATCCAAAGCTTGGTCGTCCGCTGGCGCCGCGCGCTTTCGATGGTCCCGGTGTAGCACTGGATGCTTCCGGCGACCGTAGGGAGGCACTGGCTGCATGGATGGCCTCGCCGTCAAACCCGTTCGTGGCCCGAACGATTGTAAACCGCGTGTGGCGGCACCTCATGGGCCGCGGACTTGTGGAGCCGCCCGACGAGATGCGCGCCACCAATCCTGCCTCGAACGAGCCCCTTCTGGCATGGCTAACAAGCGATTTTGCACAGAACGGCTTCGACGTGCGCCGCCTCATTCGGATCATTATGCTGAGCGACGCCTACGCGCGCTCATCTGCGCCGATGGGACGAGGCGTACGGGATGATCGGTTCTTCAGCCACTATCTTCCCAAGCGGTTGCCTGCGGAAGTGCTGCTGGATGCCGTTTGCCAGGTAACAGGCGTTCCGGAGCGCTTCGATGGCCACCCTGCGGGCACTCGGGCCACCCAACTTCCAGATACTCGCGTCGGCTCCGACTTCCTGGATGCCTTCGGCAGACCTCCGAGGCAGGTGACCTGCGAGTGCGAGCGCAATGCAGAATCGAACGTCGCCCAGGCGCTGCACCTCATGAATGCGGCCACCGTGAACGGTAAGTTGGCAAAGCCGAAGGGTGAGCTAATGAAGTTGATCGCCGAAGCTGCATCGGATGAGGCGGCGGTGGACGCGCTCTACGTACGCATACTAGGCCGACAGCCTGTGAAGGCGGAACTTGCCAGCGCCATTGGTGAAATCCGCAAGGAGCAATCGGCATCCAAGACAGCGGCGAACTCTCCGACAAGTCGCATAACCGTACTCACCGACCTGGCCTGGGCGCTCATATCGAGTCCAGAGTTTCTGTTCAACCACTGAGAATGTCCTCC
>VFKD01000681.1 GCA_009885735.1 bacterium | reverse complement strand
GGTCGAATGAATAGGCGCGTCTCGCCGGACGTTGCTCGTACGCGCCCCTTGTCAACGGCTGCACTCTCGAGTACCCGCACCGCCGTGGTGCCAACGGCCACCACCCTACCCTTCGCCGAATTAACAGCCTCCGCCGTATCCTCGCCGAGCGAGAACCACTCTCCATGCATCTCATGGTTCTCGACGTTCGCCACTCGCACAGGCCGGAAGGTGTCTACCCCAACATGAAGCGTCGCGCTCACAACAACCACGCCCATGCTCCGAAGGCGATCCAGCATTGCTACCGTAAGGTGTAGTCCCGCGGTTGGCGCGGCTGCAGAACCCTCGGCGGCGGAATAGACCGTTTGATAGCGCTCTTCGTCTTCTAGACCTGCATGAATGTAAGGCGGAAGCGGCGCGATGCCAAACTGACCGGCGGCCCCTGCCTCCATCTCATCTCTGAAGCCAAGCAAACGGGCGCCTTCAGGCCCAATCCCCAGCACCGTAGCCGTTAACTCGACTCCGCCAGGGCCAAGCAGCGTGACGCCTGCTCCTAAACGTACGGACCGAGCATGCTCAATAAGTGCCCACCAGGCTTGCTGCCCCTCACGGCGCAGCAAGAGAACATCGCTCTTGGCCCCGCTTGCCCGCACGCCACGCACCCTACGTGCGGAGACTCGAGAGTCGTTAACTACCAGAACGTCACCAGAGTGCAAGAATTCCGGCAGATCACAATAGGAATGATGACCGAACTGCTCGCTCTCGTTGGTCAGCGTCATCAACCGCGCTTCGCCGCGAGGGCGAGGCGTCTGAGCGACAAGGTGGGGCGGCAGATCGTAGTCGAAGTCATCAAGCAACATTCAGACGCGAGTCTACCTGTCGTATTGTGGTGAGTCAATGTTTTGGGGGACAAGCTAGACAGTTGTCAGCAATCTGGCTTGCGCTGATCGTGGCGAAAGCAAGCCCGAGATCGAGCACGTTAATGCACTCGCTACGGATGCAGAGTATACTCCCAACACCTGTCTGGCCTGTCCTAGGCGAGTTGGCAGCTACCCACTTCCAGGAAGGAATTCAGTGTGCCCTACCCACTGTTTGATCGATCCAGGCTGCGTCTAAAGCCTCTCACTGACCGTGTACATGACCTGCATCTGGCGGACATACTTGCGCTCTCGGACCAGCCATCCCGCGATCTGGGGCCAGCCCTGGCCACTGTGGCCGACCGAATGCTCACAGCCCGCGCCAAGGGCAGGGCGGTCATCCTCATGATAGGCGCCCATGTCCTGCGGCGAGGCAACGCAAGGTTCCTCATCGACTTAATGCAGCGCGGCTTGGTCTCGCACATCGCGATGAACGGCGCCGGCGCCATTCACGACTTCGAGTATGCGCTCATTGGCGCGACCACCGAGAGCGTGCCCCTATACATCAAGACCGGTGAATTCGGCATGTGGCACGAGACCGGCCAACTCAACCTCATCGCACAGCGGGCTGTCGAACTGCAAATCGGATACGGAGAGGCTGTGGGCAGAGCAATCTCGGAAGGTGAGTGGCTGGAGCAGCCGGACTCGGACGATGACCTGATAGCCTCGCACCGCTCGTTTCCACATGCAGACATCAGCGTCTTTGCTGCCGGCTGCCGTATGGGAATTCCGGTCACGGTCCACGTCGCAGTAGGCCAGGACATCATCCATCAGCATCCAAACTGCGACGGCGCTGCCATCGGAGCGGCATCCTACACCGATTTCCTGGTGTTCACCGAAGCTGTCTGCAGCCTAGAGGGGGGCGTGCTCCTGAACTTCGGCAGCGCGGTGATGGGACCCGAGATCTACTTGAAGGCGCTCTCAATGGCACGTAACGTCGCCCAACAGGAAGGGGGCGAGGTACGCCGATTCTCGACTGCAGTGTTCGACCTGCCGGACCTTGGCGACGACTTTGAGGCAGAGCCTCCTCGCACGGATCCACGATACTACTATCGCCCGTGGAAGACTATCTTGGTTCGCACGGTGGCGGACGGAGGCGAGAGCTTCTACATTCAGGGCGACCATCGCGACACGGTGCCTGCGCTCTATCACGCCGTGGTTGGGAGTTAGCGCAGCCTCAGGACACGTTCGTTTGTATGGATATCGCGATCTCGAAGCAGGTCATGAACTGTTGCGCAGAGGTAGCGAGAGTCGTCTATCGTAAAGTCTATGCGCAGCCTGGCGCGACTGTCGGTTCCAGGGGGGTTAATGCGCGTGGCGTCGCCCTCGTTGAGCGTGGCAACGCATTCCGCCTCCTCATTGCCTTCCGGCACCCAGTAGTCGTGCCCATTAGCTCGCCGTTTCCAGCCGAGCGACATACGTCCGGCTAGTCCCACCTCGCACACTGGCAGGCTAAAGAGGGTCTGGCGAGGCGCCACCGCGTAGTAGCGCGTCTGAAATCCGTCTGGAGTCGGATACGGCGTCCCACGACGAATGAGTAGTTCATATTCGGGCCGCTGAAGTGTGTCGCTATAGACTCTAATAGAATAGTCGTGGTGGATAATCTGGTCCACATAGTAGCCTGCGCCGTAGATGGCTGCGCCCTTCACCACTGCTTCAAACGGCTCCCAGTAGTGAACCCTGTTGGCGCCGAAGAGCCTCTCAAACAGGTCGCGCACGCCCGGCAGGAGAGTCGATCCTCCCACCAGCAGGATCGCATCAAGGTCTGCCACGCTCAGGCGATGCCGAGCGTCCTCGAGTGCCGCGTTGGTAACGCGCTCCAGCATCGAGTAAAGACCATGTGCCTCCAGCGTCTCAAGAAACTCCTTGCGCGACACATGCAGAGGGTCCATCCCTTGTAGGCGAAAGTAGGTCTCGTCGGTGGTGAGCACCTTTCCCGAGAGCTCTTTCTTCACTGATTCCGCTTGTGCTCGGATAGACGGGCGCATCTTATCCGCATGGACCGAGAGCTTGGCGCATGCCATTTCGCACACCCATTCGTCCACGGTCTCTCCGCCAAGTTCAATCCCACGTGCAGCGATCAGTTCGGCCTTACGGTGGCCCGGTCCCACGGATCTCGACCCCGGTGTCTGCTCCAGGTTTGTCCGCACAACGGCAATGTCCAGCGTTCCTCCGCCAAAGTCGACCACCAGCAGATTGCGATCGTCCGTGAGGTCAACTCCGTATCCTAGAGCAGCGGCGACCGGCTCGTCGATGGTCTTGAACCTCTGCACACCGAGCTTGCGCGCGATGTTCTGGAGCTCCATGCGGTAAGCCTCGAAGCTGTCTACGGGCACAGTCATCGTGAGGTCGTTCACCAATCCCTCACGGCGTGCCCAGGCAACGAACCTGCGCGGCACGTTCCACTTCGGAATGGAGTGCGCGGTGAGATTGCGCTCACGCTGAGCCGTTACGTCAAGGAGTTCCTTGAGGAATACAGTGGCGCACTGACGAGCCGTGATGGGAACGTGGCCGTATTCGGCCACTGACTGCTGGCTCGCACGGGCCAAGACGCGCTTGAACGAACGTGCAAAGGGAGTAAGCCTACCGGCAAAGGCATTGCGCATCAGCTCATCCGCAGCCAGCGCCTGCTTGCCTATGTACCCTTTGTTGTGATCCTCGAAGAAGACGACGGTGGGAACGAGGGGAGTTTGCCAGGCCGGCTCGAAGTCTACGATGCCTTCCAACGCTACAGTCTCGGCATGCGTACCCTGCCAGCGGGCAATCAAGGAGTTGGTTGTGCCAAGGTCGATGGCCCAGTGTGTTTGCATGGCGAGTGGGTGGCGCGAAGGGCGCACGATGCCAATTGGCCGGAGGAGGGCAAATATCCTGCGCCGCATATGGCCAGGTCACAGCATCCACAAACCAGGAGCCCGATTCTACCGGGAAGTCAAGCGGCTGCGAGAGCGATGGATAGCCCGCGGCCGGTGCATTCCGCTCTGTGTCGAAAACTTTGAAGCAATATTCTCGGTGGATCTTCGGGATTCACGAGAGTTGGCACGGATTATGCAGTAGGTATAAGTGAAGGTATCACTATGCAGGCAGGTTCGATGATCAGTCCCGGTGAACTGACCTGCGCCATCCACTATCTTGGAGAGACACGTATGAAAAAGTTTGGAACCCTCTGCGCTGCGATTGCCCTCGCCGCCGGGGCAGCCTCTGGAGCATCCGCGGCAGACTCATTGTATGGAGTGACATTCGGCGACGGAGTAGCAAAGCCGAGGCTCATCTCGATTGACGCCACCACTGGGGCAGGCTCGGTGGTTGGACCGCTGTCCGGCACCAAGGTCTTCAGCTTCGGCCTTGGCGGTGCGGACGGCAAGCTGTATGGCTACAATCAGTCGGTCGACAGAATCATTCGCATCAATCCTACCACTGGGGCAACCATGTCTAGCTTCAGCTCGGGTTTCGACATC
>VFKD01000558.1 GCA_009885735.1 bacterium | reverse complement strand
CTACGAGTGGTGCTTCAGCCAACTCAAGGATGCCGCACTCGCCACCCTCCAGATTCAGCGGGAGGCGCTGGCACTTGGCATGTCTCTCAAGGACGCCAGCGCCTACAATATCCAGTTTCATCTCGGACGGCCATTGCTCATCGACACACTGTCGTTCGACGAGTACCGAGAAGGGCAGCCGTGGGTGGCTTACGCTCAGTTTTGCCGCCACTTTCTCGCGCCGCTCGCGCTTATGAGCCGCGTGGATGTGCGGCTTTCAAGCCTGCAGCGTGTTCATCTCGACGGCATTCCCTTGGACCTCGCGGTTCGGCTGCTTCCCCGCTCAACCCGGCTTAGCCCAGGACTTCTGATGCATCTTCACCTGCATGCAGCCTCCCAGCAGCGCCATGCGAGCAGCGGAGTGGCGCCAGACGGCGCGCCGGGGCGAATGAGCAAGGCAGGAATGCTCGGCCTCATCGACAGCCTGGAAGGCGCCGTTCGCAAGCTGACGTGGCAGCCCACGGGAACTGAGTGGGCAGAATACTACTCCAGCACAAACTATAGCGACACAGCCATGGATAGCAAGCAGCGGCTGGTCTACGAGATGCTGGGCGAAATCCGCCCGTCTCCATCCGTCGTCTGGGACCTCGGCGCAAATACAGGCGTCTTCAGCCGGTTGGCTGCCCAGAAAGGCGCGAGGGTGATTTCTTGGGATGTCGATGCCGCCGCCGTGGAGAGGAACTACCTTAATTCTAAGCAGAATCATGAGACCCGCGTGCTGCCGCTTCTGCAGGATCTCACCAACCCGAGTCCAGGCGTAGGCTGGGCTCACGAGGAGAGATCAGCACTGGTGCAGCGCGGACCCGCGGACATGGCTATGGCCCTTGCGTTGGTACACCATCTTGCAATTGGCAACAATGTGCCCCTCGGCCACGTGGCGCGGTTCTTCGCGGACCTGGCCGACTGGCTCATCGTTGAGTTTGTTCCGAAGTCAGACACTCAAGTCGTCCGGCTGCTTTCCTCTCGAGAGGACGTATTCCCTGACTACTCGCAGAGTGGTTTTGAATCAGCATTTAAGGGCTGCTTCACAATCATTCGATCAGCAGCTATCCCAGAGACCGAGAGAACGCTCTACTTTCTACGGAGGCGATCCACCATTGAATAGCGAACCTATTGCCAAACGTCGCGGCCTCATGGCACGGCTTGAGTTTCCGTTCCACTCGCTGCTCGTGTCGGCATTTCCCATTCTGTCTGTTTTCACAATGAATACTCAGGAGATAACCCTCGCGAGCCTCTACCGCCCTCTCGCGGTCGCAGTCCTTGGAACTGCAGTGCTGTGGATGCTTCTCACTGTAATCTGCAGAGACATTCGCAAGGCCGCTATCGCCGCTTCGACCATCTCGCTTGCGTTTTTCTCGTATGGCCACATCAAGAATGTGCTGCCGCACAGCATGGCGTGGACTGTGACGCCCGCGCTGCTGGCGGCGCTGGCAGTCGGCTTTTACATTCTCTTTCGGGCGTCGGCGTCTCTAAATCAGGCAACGCTTCGCCTCAACCAGTTCTCTGTCGTCTTGATTGCTCCTGCTCTCTTTACTGTCATATCAGATGGAGTGTTGGGGCCGCAGTTCGCCGCAAAAAGCCAACTGCCATCGAAGGGCTATTCCCGAACCACTTGGTCGCCCGTCGAGCACAAGACATCGCTTTCCGTTGCCGAGGCAAGCAAGCTGCCGGATGTCTATTACATCGTGCTGGACGCCTATGGCCGTGCGGACAGTCTGAAAGAGTTCTACGGGTTTGACAACACTCCTTTCATTCGGCAGCTTGAGAAGCGCGGGTTCTTTGTCGCGAACAAGAGCCCGTCAAATTACGATCAAACAACGCTCTGCCTCGCCAGCGCCCTGAACATGGGTTATCTGGACGGACCAGCCATTGAGACCACGGCGAAGCGCGGAGGAGTTGACGCGCGGGACATGCTGGACAATAGCGCGGTTGCAGAATTCTTGCGTAAGCTTGACTACAAATATGTGTACGTTTGGACGAATGGGGAGACGACCCGCGTGAAGACCGCGGATGTGGTTCTCGGCAACGAATCCAAGGTGTCGAACTTGGACGCCGAGGCCTTCAGCATGACGCCGCTAAGCGATAATCCGGCAGTGCTCCGACGCACCTATGACGAAGCACGGGCAAACCTTAGTTATGGTTTCGACAACCTGGACGACCCGGCGGAAATGAAGGGTAGGAAGTTCGTCCTCGCCCACATACTTGCGCCTCACCCTCCCTTCGTTTTCGGCCCGAATGGAGAGGCAGTAAACTCGTTTTCAGGTCAAGGTGAAGATGCCTCAATGCTCCTGCGGTCGATGAGCCGAGACGAGTATCGACAGGGATACATCGGACAGCTTCAGTATGTGAATCGCCGAGTGCTTGAAGCGATTGACTCGATTCTGGCCAAGTCGAAGCGGCGTCCGATTATCATATTGCAGGGAGATCACGGCTCCCGAATGAGCCTTGATTGGGATAGGCTCGACAAGACGGACGTTCGCGAGCCGTTTTCAATCTTGAATGCGTACCTGGTTCCGGACAGTGTACGTGCCAAGCTCTATCCAAAGATTAGCCCGGTGAACTCGTTCCGGATTCTGCTTTCGGAGAAGTTTGGCGCAGCTCTTCCCACACTTCCGGACCAGACCTTTTACTCATCGGTCGACAATCCGGGTGTGTTCACCGAGGTGACGCAGCAGTTGGCGCGGGCGTGGGCGAATTGAGGTGAAGCTCTGGCGTCATCTCCTTGCGCAGATGAAGTCGCTTGCCGCGTAGGATCACGCACTGGGGTCCTCAGCCTACCCCCACCGCTCGCAAACCTGGATGAGGTACCCGTCCGGGTCGCGAATCTCGAGCAGCACGCCCCAAGATTCGTCTGTGCGGCGCGAGATCGTCCCGCCTCGAGATTCGATTTCCGCCGTTGCAGCGGCTGCATCAGTCACGTAGAATCCTATCGAGATACCTACGGATGGGTTCACCTTAAGCTCCTGGCCGATTGGATGAAGGCCGATGGCCGTTCCGCCTATCTCAAGCTCCGAGAAGTACGGGGACTCATGGCGAACCGCAAGCCCAAGCACGTCGCGGTACCAGGCGACCGATCTCGACATGTCCGACACAACAAACATCACCATCCCAAGCTTGTTGAACACAGGCTAATCCTCCTGCGTTGTCGCTTCACGCGGCGTCCGCTTGTGCGCGATGCCATACAGCACGCTCTCGACCAGCGCTCGCCAGCTCGCCTCTATCATGTTGGTGGAGACTCCCACGGTGCTCCAGGTCTTCTCGCCGTCGGTCGAGTCGATAATGGTTCGCACCTTTGCCGCTGTCCCTTCCCGCGTGTTGATGACGCGCACCTTGAAGTCGGTCAGCCAGATGCCCGAGAGCTCTGGGTACGAGTCGCACAGCGCCTTGCGAAGCGCCTGGTCCAGCGCGTGAATCGGGCCGTCGCCTTCGGCGACCGTCAGGCTTTCACGGCCATCCACGCTCACCTTCACGGTCGCTTCGGTAATGGTGCCTTCGGCACCGCGCTTCTCCACGATCACTCTGAACCCAAGTGCATCGAACCAGTGCTTCTGCAGCCCGAGGGTCTCGGCCATGAGGAGATCGAAGGATGCTTCCGCTCCCTCGAACGAGTATCCCTCGCTCTCGAGCTGCGCCACTCGCTTCAGGAGCGAGCGCGTCTCCGGCGAGGACTTGGTGAGGTCCAGCGCTTTCATGGCCGCCTTATTGACGATGGTGGAGCCGCCTGCGAGCTCGGACACGAGCATTCGGCGCGAGTTGCCCACGGACTCTGGGTCCACATGCTCATAGGTGGACCGGTGCTTCAGGACCGCATCTACATGAACTCCACCCTTGTGTGCAAACGCGCTGCGGCCCACATACGCCTGGCGCGTGTTCGGTGCAAGGTTTGCAGTTTCGTCTACAAACTGCGACACTGAGGTGAGATGCAGGATCGAATCCGACCGGAGACATTCGTATCCCATTTTGAGCTGTAGGTTCGCTACGACGGGAATGAGATTTGCGTTGCCGCACCGCTCGCCATATCCGTTTATTGTGCCTTGCACATGGCATGCGCCACAGCGAACAGCCGCGAGAGCGTTGGCGATGCCGCACCCAGAGTCGTCGTGAGTATGGATGCCCACCAGAACTCCAACCTTTGAGACGACGTCGGCGACAATCTCCGACACCTCGTGCGGCAGAGTGCCGCCATTTGTGTCGCACAGCACCACAAGTTTGGCGCCCGCCTGGGCCGCGGCGTCGAGCGCCTTCAGTGCATAGGCTCGGTTGTGCTTGTATCCATCGAAGAAGTGCTCGGCGTCGAAGATCACCTCGTCCGCATGCTTGCACAAGAAGGAGACGGTATCCGAGATCATCGCCAGGTTCTCGGCCAGCGAGACCTTAAGGGCGTGCGTTACGTGAAAGTCCCACGTCTTGCCAAAGATGGTGATTACGCGAGTTTGCGCGTCCACCAGCATGCGCAGGAGGTCATCGTCCTGTGCCTTGCGGCCAGGGCGGCGCGTGCTGCCGAATGCCGCGAGCTTGGCGGTTGCGAGAGTTTCAGCTCGCATACGCTCGAAGAACTCGATGTCTTTCGGGTTGCTCCCCGGCCATCCGCCCTCAATGTAGTCCACGCCGAAAGCATCCAGGCGGTGGGCGATGCGGACCTTGTCCTCAACAGAGAAGCTGACTCCCTCGCCCTGGCTGCCGTCGCGCAGGGTGGTGTCATAGATGGCTATTCGCTGTGTCACAGCGGTGTCTTGATGGGTTTCCATACAAATACTCTACCCGGCAATAGATGAGTTGGAGGTGATGAAGCCGCTAGAGGGCGACGTCACCGCGCTCACCGGTGCGAATGCGGACGGCGATCTCCACCGCCGAGACGAAGACCTTGCCGTCGCCGATCTCGCCGGTTCGGGCCGCCTCGGTAACAGCGTCCACAGCCTCGTCGGCCCTGTCATCCGGCACCACAAACTCGATCTTGACCTTTGGGAGGAGGTTTACGAGGTAGGTGGAGCCGCGGTACTTCTCGGTTCTGCCGCGTTGGCGGCCATAGCCACGCACATCCGTAACCGTCATCCCCGCGATGCCGATGCTGTTCAGGGCCTCCTTCACGGCATCGATCTTGATGGGCCGAATAATGCACTCTATCTTCTTCATTGCGGGCTGCCTGAGGGAGCGTCCTTCATCCGTATCACCTTGGCCGGCACTCCGGCTACGATAGCATTATCCGGCACGTCCTTCACCACCACCGCTTGGGCTCCAATGATCACGTTGCTGCCCACCGTGATGCCGCCGAGTATCTTCGCTCCGACACCTATCTCAATGTTATCGCCCATCCTGGGAACTCCGGTGTCGGTCTGCCCGATTATTACACCCGGCTTGAGCCAAAGGTTCTTGCCGGCGATGAGTTGACTGTTGACCAGCATCAGGCCGAAGTGATCGATCCTCAGGCCCGCATCGATTGCTGCGGTCCTCGGAAGCTCTATCTGGAGCCTCGTGCGAACCCAATTGAACAGATAGTAGTAGTGGGCGTTGCACAACTGACGCACGATGGGCATCCTGCATCGGAAGTGTACCCACTGGCCGTAGCGATAGACCAGCACCGCGAGCAGGGCTGGGTTCTCGTATCCGGCCCGAATCAAGCGCTTCCAGAACCTGTAGCGCCACGGCTTGCACTTGCGGCCCACATAGCGCTGCATGTCCGCGGTGATAGTCGCCTTCAGGTTGCGGCCCCGGTCCTCTAAGCGCATTGTATCCCGTTCGGCGGCTCCAACTGCTAGGCGGTGGCCCGCAGCGCGTTCAGCACATGATCCGCCATTTCGGCGGTTCCGATAGTCTTGGAGCCTGCAGCTGCAATATCGGCTGTCCGGTGCCCAGCATCCAGGGTTGCCTTCACGGCCCGCTCAATTCGCTGCGCCGCGCTCTCCTTGCCGAGAGAATAGCGCAGCAGAAGGGCGGCGGAAAGTATAGTGGCCAATGGATTCGCAAGGTCCTTGCCGGCAATGTCCGGCGCGGTGCCGTGAATGGGTTCGAAGAGCCCTGCCTTACCGGAGCCGAGGCTTGCCGAGGGCAGCATCCCGAGGCTGCCGGTCAGCATCGCCGCCTCGTCGCTAAGGATATCGCCAAACATATTCTCGGTCACAATCACGTCAAACTGCCGCGGCTCGCGCACGAGCTGCATGGCGCAGTTGTCCACGAGCATATGGGTAAGCTCGACGTCTGGATAGTCTTCGGCCACTTGGCAGACCACCTCTCGCCAGAGCCTGGAGGTTTCGAGGACGTTGGCTTTGTCCACCGAGCACAGCTTCTTGCCCCGACGCGAAGCCGCTTCGAACGCAACGCGAGCAATTCGATCAATCTCGCCCACGGAGTATCGGCACGTATCGACTGCTGAAAGTCCGTCCTCGGAGCGTCCCTTTGGAGAACCGAAGTACATGCCGCCGGTGAGCTCGCGCACCACGAGAATGTCTAGGCCGTCGCGCACAATGTCTGCCCGCAGTGCGGATGCTTCGGCGAGGGCCGGGTAGAGGATTGCTGGCCGGAGGTTGGCGAAGAGCCCTAGTTCCTTTCGCAGGGGCAGAAGCGCTCCCACCTCGGGGCGCATGGATGCGGGCTGCACTGTATCCCACTTCGGGCCGCCAACCGCGCCGAACAAGACGGCATCCGAGCGCTTACAGAGGTCGAGAGTCTCTGGCGGCAGCGGGTGGCCCGTCGCATCATACGCTGCGCCGCCAACCAGCGCCTCCTCAAATTCAAGCGTAAAGCCCTCGATCTGGGCCACTGCCTGAAGAACTCTCACTGCCTGCACAGTTATTTCCGGCCCAATTCCGTCACCTGCCAAGACTGCGATCATTGCTGTTCCTCGTCCATTTCCTTGCGCAGCATGCTAATAAAGTCGCGAAACCCCAGCTCTCGCCAGAAGGCGTTCGACCCAGAATTGGCCACAGCCACGGTCAACTCAATCGATTTGGCGCCTTGCTTGTGCATCCACGAAATTGCCTCCCGGGCAAGATCACTTCCAATTCCCTGCCGACGCCACTCGGGTTCTACGCAGAGCTCCGTAAGATTGCCGATAACGCTGTTGGGGTTGTAGATTGTGCGCACGCGCAGCTGGCTAGCCGCGAACCCAACGACTAGGGTTTGGTGGTCGGCGACCAATATGGATGCAGACCGGGACTTCAGCATAAGCTGTTTACCGTACTCGCGCGCAGCGTCAGAGGAGGTTTCAAATCTCGGGTCGATTAGGCAGTGCTCGCGCATCATCAAGAGCCACAGACCGGCTATCGCCTCAATATCGCGCCGCGTCGCCGGACGAATAATCGCGGGAGACACTCAGCTACACGAGGCTTCGCGCCACAGCCACCGTGGGAGGATCGTCTGCAAACTCCGGCAGCCGGTCCGTGCGAGCGAACACAGATTCCAGTTCACGAAGATCCAGGAAGTTGCTGCCGGCGACGTTTCGAAGCTCTCTGGCGGTCATGTCCGGATGCGCCACCACGATGAACCGCTTGCCTCGTGCGCGCAGCGCTTCGAGCGCTCGTTCGAAATCGCCGTCACCAGACATTAGTATACAAATGTCGTACTGATTGAGCGTGTTGAACAGGTCGATCACCAGCTCGATGTCCAGGTTCGCCTTCTCAACTATCTCGCCGGTTGCGTCATCCACGATCTGCTTAATCGCCTTGGTGCGCACAGTGAAGCCGGCATGCATCAGGTAGTCGTGGAAAGCGGTTTCTCGGCCCCGACTGTGAATGTCGGCTCCGGTGTAGTAGTAGGCCTCCATCACATTGCCCTCGGCGTGACGCGCGAGGAAGTCCAGCGCCTTCCGAAAGTCGATAAACCAGCCCAGGCGTTTCTGAGCGTAGTACATGTTCGCGCCGTCTACAAAGATTGAAACGCGTGTCACGGGCACGTTCTCCCTGGTGGTTTAGCGTTGACCGGCGAGACTGGGCATCCTGCTGGGCCGCATCGATTCGTAGGCTGAAATGTCGTCCGCATGCTCAAGAGTCAGGCCGATGTCGTCAAGCCCGTTCAGCAGGCAATGCCTGCGAAACGCATCGACCAGGAATGCGATCTCGATGCCCTTGCCATCCGTAATACTCTGAGTCTGTAGGTCGACCGTCAGTACATATCGCTCGCCCGAGGCGGCGGATCTCAGCAGCTCAATGCTCGGGTCGTCTAGAACGATTGGGAGCAGTCCGTTCTTGAAGCAGTTGTTGTAGAAGATGTCTGCAAACGATGGTGCAATGATCACTCTGAAACCATAGTCCATCAGCGCCCAGGGCGCATGTTCCCGAGAAGATCCGCTTCCAAAGTTCTTTCCCGCCACCAAAATTCCTGCACCGGCCATGTCGGGAGTGTTCAGTTCAAAATCGACATTCAACGTTCCATCGGCGTTGAACCGCCAGTCGAAGAAGAGGAACTCGCCGAAGCCCGTACGCTCCACTCGCTTCAAGAACTGCTTGGGTATGATCTGGTCTGTATCGACATTCGCACGGTCCAGGAATGCAACCGGCGCCGTTAGCGACGTGAAAGGCGTCATGACTTTGCCATCCATTCGCGAACGTCGACCAGATGTCCTGCGATGGCTGCCGCCGCCGCCATTTCCGGGCTCACAAGGTGGGTTCTGCCTCCCTTGCCTTGCCGACCCTCGAAGTTTCTGTTCGAGGTGGACGCGCACCTCTCCTGCGGCTGCAAGATGTCTGGATTCATTCCGAGGCACATCGAGCAGCCCGCCTCTCTCCATTCGAAGCCGGCAGCCAGAAAGGTCTTGTCCAATCCCTCTTGCTCCGCGAGGCGCTTCACCTCCCATGAGCCCGGAACCACCATGGCTTTGACGGTGCTTGCCACCTTCTGGCCGTCAACAATTCGTGCTGCGCGGCGCAAGTCCTCCAGGCGGCCATTGGTGCATGAGCCGATGAACACCCTCTCAATCGGTAGACCGTTCAGAGGCGCACCCGGTTTTAGGCCCATATAGTCGAGCGCGCGTACAAGCGACGCGCGGTCCGACTCCGTAGGCTCATCGTCCGGATCCGGCACGAACGCGGTGATGGGGGATACCTGCCCAGGGTTCGTGCCCCAGGACACAAAGGGTGCAAGGGTCGAGGCGTCAATTGTCAGAAGCTCGTCGAACGCGGCGCCCGCGTCCGTCGGCAAGCTGCGCCAGTAGTCCATTGCCGCCTCGAGGTCCGCGCCCTTAGGTGCATGTGGCTTGCCGTCGAGGTAGGCAAACGTGGTGTCGTCCGGCGCCACCATCCCGGCGCGGGCTCCGGCCTCAATGCTCATATTGCACACGGTCATGCGGGCTTCCATCGACATTGCGCGAATGGCTTCACCTGTGTACTCGATAACGTAGCCGGTTGCGCCTGCCGTTCCAAGCCTGCCGATGATTCCGAGAATGATGTCCTTCGCCGTAACGCCAGGGGAGAGGGCTCCGTCCACGCGAACCTCCATGGTCCTCGGCAGAGTCTGCTGCAGGCACTGGGTCGCGAGTACGTGCTCGACCTCGGATGTGCCTATGCCGAAGGCGAGCGCTCCGAAGGCTCCGTGCGTGGAGGTGTGGCTGTCTCCGCAAACGATAGTCATTCCAGGCTGAGTGAGTCCAAGCTCCGGTCCGATGATGTGTACGACGCCCTGGCGCTTGCTGTGCAGGTCGTAAAGCTCGATCCCAAACTCGGCGCAGTTGGCTGCGAGGACGTCCATCTGCTTCTTGGATATCTGGTCCAGGATGGGCAGCGACCGGTCTGTCGTGGGCACGTTGTGGTCCATGGTCGCAACGGTTAGCTCCGGGCGACGAACTTTGCGCCCTGCCAGCCGCAATCCATCAAATGCCTGAGCGGACGTCACCTCGTGTACCAGATGAAGGTCGATATAGAGGATTGCCGGCTGTCCGGCATCCTGGCGCACGATATGCGCATCCCAGATCTTCTGGAACATCGTCTTTGCTGACACGTAATCTCCTTGCTAAGCGAACCAGATCATGAACTGCTGCCTTCTCTTGAACGCCGAAAGGCGCGTCCCCACGAAGGCCCGAGTGATGTAACTGCTTCGGGCTACACCTGCTCGAACGTCTTCGTTCTTGACCCCTGCGTGACGCGGTCTAGAAGCCGGTTGAGCGCCTGCATATAGGCTTTGGCGCTTGCCACGCAGATGTCTGAATGCGCCGAGCGGCCCGTGTAGATGTCGTTGACCTGACGTATCCGAATGGTGACCTCTGCGAGCGCGTCGATACCTTCTGTAACTGCCTGGATCGAGAACTCGATCAGCTCGTTGTCCACATCAATGATCCGGTTAATCGCCTTATAGATGGCATCCACAGGGCCAGTTCCGTGGGCGGCGTCCGTTATAATCTGCTCGTCCGGGCCTCGCAATTGCACTGTGGCGGTGGGCAGGCTGTGGTCGCCTGCGGAGACCTGAACATGCAGCAGCTCGTAAGAGATCTTAACCGTGCTAGTTTCGTCCGCTACAATGGCCTGCAGATCCTCGTCGTACACCATCTTCTTGCTGTCCGCCACCTTCAGGAAGCGCTCGTAGATGCGCTCCATCTGATCGTCCTTCAGCTCATAACCCAGCTCGCTCAACCGGTGAGCCAGCGCGTGGCGGCCGGACCTCGCGCTCAGCAAAATCTTGCTCTCGGAGATGCCCACGTCTCGCGGGTCGATAATCTCGTAGGTGGTTCGCTCCTTCAGCACGCCGTCTTGGTGGATGCCGGAGCTGTGAGCGAATGCGTTCGCGCCCACAATTGCCTTGTTCGGCTGTACGAGTATTCCTGTGAGATTCGAGACCATTCTGCTGGTCTTGTATATCTCCTGGGTTACGATGCCGGTCTCAAAGCCATAGAAATCGTGCCGCACCTTGAGAGCCATCACCACCTCTTCGAGGCTAGTGTTGCCTGCGCGCTCGCCTATGCCGTTTACCGTACACTCCACTTGTCGCGCGCCGTTCATCACGGCGGCGATGGAGTTTGCCACCGCCATCCCCAAGTCGTTGTGGCAATGTGCCGATACTACGGCCTTGTCGATGTTCGGCACGCGCTCCATCACGGTGCGAATTCTGGCGCCATATTCGTCCGGAGTCGAATATCCTGTGGTGTCCGGAATGTTGATGACTGTTGCCCCGGCGTCAATCACTGCCTCGATCACTCGGCAGAGGTAGTCGATGTCGGCTCTTGCTGAGTCCTCCAGGAAGTATTCCACCTCCGCCACGAGGTTGCGCGCGTGGCGAACCGCATCCACGCCCCGCTGCATCGCCTGTTCGCGAGACATCTTGAGCTTGTGCTGCAGATGGCTGTCGGACACGCCCAGGCCCGTATGAATGCGAGGCTTCACAGCGCCTTTGAGAGCTTCCGCCGCGACATCGATGTCCTTGAGCACGGCCCTTGTGAGGCCGCAAACAGTTGCGTTGCGGACAATGCGAGACACCTCTTGCACCGCCTGAAAGTCCCCTGGCGACGAGATCGGGAAGCCCGCCTCTATCACGTCCACTCCGAGACGCTCGAGCTGACGCGCGATCTCGATCTTCTCGGCGACGTTGAGCGACGCTCCGGGAGACTGCTCGCCATCGCGAAGGGTGGTGTCGAAGATGTATACGCGATTGTTCATGTCAAGTCTCTGATCTGCCCTCTGGCTGCCACTGGACGTAGTGCATCAATCTGTTCGACCCAAAAGGGCGCGCGACAGCTCGCGTTTCGGGGGCCTCGCCTTCCGTTCGCCCTGAGCGCTCGTCAGCCTCATCGACGAGCAGTTGAAGGGTGCGCAAGTCTGGCAGGCGTCCTTCAACTGCGTTTCGGAACGGCTCAACCGCGCTCAGGACGAGCGGGTGGAGCCATTTATGGTCCGCGATACACGTACCCGTTCGCCCTGAGCGCTTGTCAGCCCTCCCGGTCATCCTGAGCGCTCGCCAGCCTCACCGACGAGTAGTCGAAGGACGAGCAGTCGAAAGATGCGCAAATCTGCCAAGTGTCCTTCGACTGCGGTTCGGAACGTCTGAACCGCGCTCAGGACGAACGGATCAATCTTGTGCGGTGCGGGTGAGCCTATCCCGTCACAAGATCGCAACAACAGGCTTGTCCCACACAGGCGTATCCTACGACCGCACCTCAATGTTCTGCATGCGATGCGAAACTTCCGATTCCTCCTGCTGGACGGGTACCAATGGCTTCACCCAGCTCATCATTGGGCGCAGGGTTCGGCCTACTTGCTCAATGAGATGGTTCTCGTCGCGAGCGGTCAGGGCGTTGAATACGGGACGGTTAGCTTGGTTCTCGAGTATCCACTCGCGCGCAAACTCACCCTGCTGGATCTGCTTTAGGATGCCGCGCATTCGCTCGCGCACCGACTCATCAATGAGCACTGGACCGCGCGTCATGTCGCCAAACTGCGCCGTATCGGAGATGGAATATCGCATCCCCGCGATGCCGGCCTCGTACATCAGGTCCACGATGAGCTTGAGCTCGTGCAGGCACTCAAAGTAGGCGATCTCCGGCTGGTATCCTGCTTCCACAAGTGTATCAAAGCCTGCCTTCACCAGCGCGGTCGTGCCGCCGCACAGTACGGCTTGCTCGCCGAAGAGGTCGGTCTCGGTCTCCTCGCGGAATGTGGTCTCCAGAACTCCGGCGCGCGTGCCGCCCACGCCTTTTGAGTAGGCAAGAGCAATATCGCGAGCTTCGCCGGTAGCATTCTGGTGGACGGCGATGAGGCACGGCACGCCCTTGCCCTCGGTATACACACGTCGCACCAGGTGGCCCGGCCCTTTCGGCGCACACATGAAGACGTCGATGTTCGGCTCAGGTTTGACCTGCCCAAAATGAATGTTGAAGCCATGAGCAAAGGCAATGGCGCTTCCGGGCTTCAGGTTGTCCTTGATATGCTCGTTGTACAGGGCCG
>VFKD01000317.1 GCA_009885735.1 bacterium | reverse complement strand
GTGGCTGAGATTGCCAATCGCCTGGGCCATCGCCGCCATCTGTGCATCGCGCTGAAGTTGGGCATTCTCAATGGACCCCGCAGCGATAGCCGCGACTATCTCGAGAACCTCCAGGTCGCGCTCGTCAAACTCACCATTGCGCTTGTTTAGAATCTGCATCACGCCCACGGGCCGCCCTGCCTCATGCTGGAGGGGAACCGTCAAGATCGTCTTGCTCTCGAAGCCGATCTGCTTGTCGATGTCGGTTCTGTGATCGGACGCTTCGTTTGGGTGGTTTGTAATCTGCGGTATGCCGGTCTGGAAGACAGCGCCTGACACGCCAGCTTTGCTGTCTATCGCCTGCCCGGTCAGTTCCTTGGATTTCTCGCCCACGACGTGCTGAAACACGAGTTTTTGGTCGTGCTGGCGGTATAGGTAGAGCGTGCCTGCAACGGCATCCACGGCGTCCATGGAGACCGCGAGGATGCCGCTCAGCCTATCGTCCAGGTCGAGCGTACTGGAGAGCATGCGGCTGATCTGGTGAACAGCAGCTATCTGACGGTTCCGAACAACGAGCAGGGCAGAGTCTGCCTCGTGCGTATCGCTCATGAGCGAGATTGACCTCGGAGAATGTGAACCGGCGTGCGGCGAAGAACCTACACAGTATAACACCCTGATGCGTCGACACTAGGTGCTAATTCTTTCACAAGGGGCAATTACTAGACTTGGACGAGCTGCTCATTCGCGCGCCTGCCAAGGTGAACTATACGCTGGACGTACTGGGCAAACGGCCCGACGGCTATCACTCGATCGCCAGCGTGATGCAGACGATAAGTCTCGCAGACGAGATTCGGCTGAACCGTAGGTCGACGCCCGGCGTGGAGCTGAACTGCAATGCGGAGGGGGTGCCCACGGATGAGCGCAACTTGGCGTGGCGCGCGGCTAACGTGGTTCTGCGGCATGCTGATTGTGCCGAAGGCGTGCGGATTGACCTGATCAAGAATATCCCAACCCAGGCGGG
>VFKD01000652.1 GCA_009885735.1 bacterium | reverse complement strand
TGGCGCATGGTCCGCAGCCTGGAGCCGTCGAGGCGAGCCTTGGCAAGACGCGCACCGAGGAGCTTGCGGTAATGGTGGACACGTTCCGGCCCCTCTCGATCTGCGAGGGAGCGGTACCCATTGACCAGTCGGACTACCCGATGAGTTGGCGGGCATAGGTCATTGAAGGTCCCTGCGTTTTCTGACGACTGTAGCTTCATTACCATCGATCCCGCAGACCTCTCGCTGGGCGATGCGCACCGCCTTCTCCTGCATTGCGTGGCGCCTCGCCCGATCGCGTTTGTCTCCACTCTTTCCGCCTCTGGTCAGCCAAATCTGGCGCCGTTCAGCTACTTTATGGCAGGTGGCGCGAATCCTTGCTCAGTCGTGATCTCCCCGCTCACCACGCGAGATGGGTGCCCAAAGGACACTCTGCGCAACATTCGGGAGACCGGCGAATATGTCATCAACGTCGTGTCGTATGCGATGCGCGACGGAGTGAACCTCGCCTCGGCGGAGTTTCCGTATGGAGTTAGCGAATGGGAGATGGCGGGATTTACCCCAGCTGCAAGCGCGAAGGTAAAGCCCGGCAGAGTTGTCGAAGCGCCGCTCGCCATGGAGTGCAAGCTGCATCAGATCGTGCCGCACGGAACCGGCCCGCTGAGCGCCAACTATGTGATCGGCGAGGTGGTCTGCTTTCATGTCGCGCGAAGAGTGCTGCGGGACGACGAAGTAGACGCTTCACTAGTTAACTACTTATCGAGGTTAGGTGGTGACTGGTACGAGCAGACCACCTCGAATTCACTGTTCGAGATGCCACGGCCACCCAAGGTCGTGAAGCACCCTCCAAGCAAAGGCTAGCCGTCTTCTGATTGGTCTGCCGTCTCCTCACCGTCCAGACCGTCCACATCGTCCACCGACGTATCGACATCTCCTTTCGGCGGCCTTCGGAAGCTGTTCTCGGTTCCGTTCATCAGCCGCTTGATGTTCGGAATGTGCTTCACAACGCATAGTGCCCCACTCACTATGGCGAACGTCAGCCTCGGCCAGTCGCTGGGATAGAACAGCAGGCTAAAGGGTGTCAGCAAGATTGCTGCCAGGATCGACCCAACCGAGACATATCCGGTCGCCCCGACTGCTATGCTCCAGAGGAGCCAGCCGGCCACTCCAACTTTCCAGGAGATTGCAAACAGAACTCCAAGCGCGGTAGACACTCCCTTGCCGCCTTGGAAGCCGAGGAAGATTGAAGCGCTGTGACCTACGAATGCCGCAAGACCGGCCGCTATCTGCCACCAGACTGAGTAGCCAAGCCGAGCGGCGACAAGCGTTGGCACGAGCCCCTTAGCAACGTCGAATGTGAAGACGACGATGCCTGCACGCTGGCCAACCACGCGGTAGACGTTGGTTGCGCCGGTGTTGCGGGAGCCGTGCTCGCGAACATCAATGCCCGCCCAAAAGTGCGCCACAAGCAGGCCAAACGGCAGCGCACCCACCAAGTAGCTGCCCACAAGGAGAAGCGTGTGGACTATCACAGGCCTAGACCGCTGCGAATGCTGCTACGCATAGAAGACTCTCTCCACAACAGTTCGTACACTCCTCATCAGCTTCTGGACCGTCCCAACTGGGTCCGCGCTGCCGCTGCCATCGCCACTCACAACAGGGACAATGTGCCTCAGACCAGGCGCCCCGGCAGGAACGAGTTCTGGCCGTTCGGCGCCCGCAAGCGCAAGGCGGTTCCGTACAGCGCCCCATAGGTGATACGCGCGAATCAGGAGCTGGGCGTCTGAACTTTCAAGAGCGCCTGCTCGCGACAGTTCAGCTAGTGCCGATACTGTGCCTTGGCAACGAACCGTCGGCTTGCTGAAGCCATGCTCGAGCTGTAAGGTCTGAGCCAGAAACTCGATGTCGGACATCCCGCCGTGCCCGAGTTTCAGATCGGTGTACGCTTCCTCCGGACGCAGCCGTTCCGACTCAATCCTGCGCTTCATCTCCTGAATCTGAGCCCGCCGCTCCGCGCCGAGCGGCTCGGAGTAGATCACCTTGTGTATTGCACGCATGAAAGTACGACCTGTGTCAGGAGAGCCCGCAATGGGCCGAGCCTTTGTAAGCGCCTGAAGTTCCCATGTGAGCGCCGATTCCCGGTAGTAGTCGGCATATTCGTTCACGCTGCGAACGAGTCTGCCGAATCGTCCCTCGGGCCTCAGTCTGGCATCCAGCACGATCGGGGCGTCCTGGGACCGCAGATCCTGCCCATAGGCCAGGAAACGCTCCGCAAGCGACTCAAGCAAGACCTGGTCATCTGAATCGCGGTCGTTGATTACCAGCAGAACGTCACAATCGCTCTGATAGCTCATCTCCGCCCCGCCCAGCTTGCCCATCCCGACGAGGCACATTCGACGTGCAGCAGCGCATGAGTTCGGATCGGACGCTAGACTTTGGCACACGCGCTCCAGCAGACAGGTGCAGACCGTCTCGGAGAGGTGGGTCAGGTCCCGCAGCGTGCTTCGCGCCGACGCCTCGCCCCAGATCTCCCTGGCGCCGATCCGAAGCCGTTCGCGTCGAACGAATCCAGCCAGACCGCGGACAAACCCATCTCCTGCAAGCAATGGGCTTGCGCCGAGGCCATTGTGTATCAATCGCCGTTCGGATGCATCCTCTACGTAGCGCTCGGCAGTCTTCTCGCTCCCACCCACCACCTCATCGCTTACGAGCATATCGATCCATTCGAGATTGTGCTGCAGACTTCTAATGAGCGGCGGAGACGATGCGGCAAGCGAACAGAGGCGCTCTCGGAGTTCGGCGCCTTCGAGCAGGGACCTGTAGAAGGCGGCACTGTCCGGCGAGGCTGCCACCAGCGATTCAATGCCACTCCAAGCCGCATCCGCGTCCGGCGTGTCCGAACAGCTTGCTAGAAGCAGAGGCGTCAACTGGACTAATATCTGTTGAGCATCCGGATGCGAAGAGCCGTAGTCGTTGCCTATTCCAGCGATGCGCAGCGACGAGACCACGCGGTCCGGGTCTTCGAAGCCCAGCGAAGCAAGCTTTCGCGATATGGTAGAGGCGGTCTCAACCGAATCGGCCGTTGCGAGCAGCCCGGACCATTCCACATCGAGTGCATCACTCCGTTGTCCATCCTTCAGGAAGAGCAACTCAAAGTGAGCGCGAACGCGGCTCGTTCTCTGTGCAAACGCTGCGTCAAATTCGTGCTCATCGACCATATTCATCCGCCGCGCGAGAAGCCGACGTTCCAGAGGATTCGCTGGAATGGTCTGCGTCTGCTCCTCGTTCACTAGCTGGAGTCGATGCTCAACAGTTCTCAAGAACGAATAATCAGACGCCAGCTCTGCGGCTGTGGACCTTGGTATGACACCTAATTCTCGCAGCCTTGAGAGCCCACACAGCGTGTTCGGTGTCCTTGCACGAGGATTACGCCCACCAATGCGAAGCTGGTGCAGCTGGACAATAAACTCAATGTCACGAATGCCGCCCGGCGAGTGCTTCACGTTTAGCGCGCCTCGCAGCCGGCCTCGATCCTCCATGCGTACCTTATTCGTGCGTATCGCCTCTAGAAAGTCCGAGGTCACGGATCGCCGGTATGTGTGGGCTTCGATGAGCGTCATAAAGCGAGATCCAAGGTCCTTATATCCTGCCGCTGGACGTGCCTTCAGCAGGGCCTGAATCTCCCACGGCTCCGCCCAGCTCTCGTAGTACGCCGCAAACGAGGAAAGGCTGCGGACCAGCGGGCCGAATCTGCCCTCAGGCCGCAGGCGCACATCCACGCGAAACAGGCGGCCGTTCTCACTCTCCTTGCTAAGCGAACTCACCAGCGCCTCCGCAAGCTTCTGAACCTTAGCAACCTCCCGTTGCGGGGAGCCCTCCACCGCGTCATCACAGACGAACATGAGGTCGATGTCGCTCGCGTAGTTCAGCTCCTGGCCTCCGTGCTTTCCCATGCCGATGACAGACAGAGCCTCATCCGGGCAGTCGAGTTCAATTCTGAGCGCCTGAAGGCACTTCTCGACACATGCATCCGCCAGGTTGGAGTAGTCGAGTACGGTCGACTCCAGATCTGCCAGCCCCAGAAGGTCCCTACTGCCTATGCGCAGGAACTCCCTCCGCTTGAATCTCCGTACGGCCTCGATCTTCTGCGATGGACGCTGGACGGGATCTACGAAGTCACTGATAGAGCGCTCCATCACTGACGCGGAGACAACGGTGCCGCGCAGGGCCGGATTTGCGATCACCTCGAGGTATTCAGGATTCCGAATGAGGATGTTTGCAAGCGCCTGACTGGCGCCGCACACAGTACAGAACGCCTCCAGCGCCGCGCGATTGGCGGTAAGCAATTGGACATGCGTTAGTCGGCTGGTAACGGCCTCCAGCCACCTCGAGAAGCTGGTCAGGGCGCGGTCCGGGTCCGAGCTTTCGCGGAGAGCGGAGATCAGAGCTGGCCGGAGTGATGCAATTGCGTCGTCGGGTACGCCGGCGCCTGCGAGCGTATGAAGCACGTGCTCAGCCCGAACGGCATCAGCGAATCCAACGGAAGCAATGTCAGGCTGCGAACCTGAGGAGAGGTCCGGCATGCGGCATCTCGGGCGGCGAGCGCCTACCCGGCCTCCCGCTCGATGTTCTCTGCCTTGCGAGTGCGAATAACGATTGGGGTCCCTTCGAAGGGATAGACTGCGCGAATTCTGTTCTCGAGGTACCTCTCGTACGAAAAGTGGATGAGCTCAGGATCGTTGACGAAGATGAGCACCGTGGGCGGCTGAACCCGCGGCATTGTGGCGTAGTAGATCTTTAGGTGCTTGCCCCTCTCCATTCGCGGATGAGCGATCACCGCGTCCCGCATGATGCGGTTGAGCTCGGACGTGGAGATGCGGAGGGCGTGGCTAGAGGCTGCCGAGAGTGCGGTGTCGATCACCTCGGAGACGCTGAATCGGTGCTGAGCAGAGCAGAAGACCAGTGGCGCATAGCTGAGAAACGGCACCTGCTTGCGAAAGTTGAAGGTGAACTCCTCCATCAGGGCCTTGTCGGGTCGCTTTCCACGAATGATACCCTCGTCCACAAGGTCCCACTTGTTGATGACGATCACCGAGGCCTTTCCCGCCTCGTGCGCAAATCCAGCCACGCGCTTGTCGCCATCCGTGATGCCGTCCAGGCCATCTAGAACCGTCACGCCCACCGTACATCGGTCGATGGCGGTCTTGGCTCGTAGCACCGTGTAGTACTCTATGCTCCCCTGAATCTTGCCCGCACGGCGAATGCCTGCCGTATCAATCAGCAGAATAGTCTGGCCGTCTCTCTCTAGGCGCGTATCGATAGCGTCGCGCGTGGTGCCGGGGATCGGACTTACGATGACGCGGTCCTCGCCGAGAATGGCGTTGGTGAGTGAGGACTTGCCGACGTTCGGCCTGCCGATGACGGCCAGGCGAACAGTGTCTGCATCTTCGCCGACCTCGGAGTCCTTCGGAAGCACGTCCACCACGTCATCCAGAAGATCTCCCAGGCCGTGGCCATGAACCGCGGAGATGACATAGACCTGTCCCATTCCAAGCTCATAGAACTCGGACGCCTCCTGAACCTGGCGATTGTTGTCCGCCTTGTTGACCACCAGGAAGATCGGTCGGTCCGATGCACGAAGCGCGTCCGCGAGGTCTCGGTCTGCCGCTGTTATGCCGTCCGCGCCGTCGCATACGAATAGAATGGCATCGGCTTCGTCCATCGCGATATCGGCCTGACGGCGAACCTGCACGGTGAGCGGGTCCTCGTTATTGAGGACGATCCCTCCCGTATCAATGACAGTCGCCTCGTGTCCGCCCCAATCAAAAGGGGCATAGAGCCGATCCCGAGTGATTCCAGGAGTGTCGTCAACGATGGCGATGCGCCGCCCAACCAGCCTGTTGAACAGGGTGGACTTGCCGACGTTTGGCCTACCGACTATTGCAATAAGTGCGCTTGGCATAGGTGTGTTTTGATGGTGCAAAGAGGTGCAGCATGGAGACTGAGGATATGAGAGTACCCTACCAGAAGCTAAGAGTCGGCCAGGTGTGTCTCAATGATGCGCTGAATGACATTGGTAGTGGAGCGTCCCTCGGTAAGTGGGAGAATGTGTACCCGGCCTCCAAGCTCCCTTACCATTGCAGCTTCTGGCAGAGCGTCGGCCTTATAATCTCCGCCCTTGACATGTATTGCCGGCCTCGCGCAGCGCAGGAGCTCGATAGGAGTGTCCTCATCAAAAATGCAGACGAAATCCACGCATCCAAGATGTGCGATCATCTCAGCACGCTCGCGCTCGGGCACAAGCGGCCGCAGCGGGCCCTTGAGCCTCTGTACGGATTCGTCGCTGTTTACGCCCACCACGAGGACATCGCCAAGTGCGCGGGCCTGTGCGAGGTAACGAGCATGACCTACATGGAGAAGGTCGAAGCAGCCATTTGTGAAGACGATCCTACGGTGCGATGCGCGTAATTGTCCCAAGGCGTGCGTGAGTGCGTCGCGGCTCAGCACCTTTAGTTTCGCAGCCGACGGATCGTGCTCCGTGCTCAGAG
>VFKD01000086.1 GCA_009885735.1 bacterium | reverse complement strand
GCAAGTAGCTCAAACCGCCGTCGTATAGGTTCAGTATCCATAATTCATTGTGGCATATCTTGCACAAAAAACAAAACTGCTTATTTCATGACAGGCACTTAGCCGAAATGTCTCCCACGATTGAACACATCTACCGCTACTCTGCCGCCTCGGACGTAACCTGGTCCGGTGACCAGGCGCGCGTGCGCCTCGCTACCTCCGGGCCAGCGTCGGTTCCTGGTCTCTTCTTTCGCGGAACTCTCGCGAAACCTCGTCTCACCGCAGATCTCCTCCTCGCGCTCGTACGCGTGGTCCAGTCGCGGTTTCACATCCCTGCGGCTATGCTGACCCGCATACTGGCGGCGGCCGACCCTGTGGTAACGTGCGCCGAGGATCGCTAACGGACGGTCCGGTGTAGTTGACTGCGCCTTGATCCAATGCTGCAAGGTGAGCGTCGCGAGAGAATCGATGCGTACTTTGGCCGAACGCCATGTCCCACGGCTACGATCACGTCCACGCTGCGGTCAATCCAGGGCTTGCAGCAAACAGGTGTCGCTTGCATCGTACCGATTGCTTGCCTCTACAGTTCTAGCGACAACTGCTGCACAGTGTTTGCGTTCGGCGAGGACTTCTCTCCTAGCAGGACAGACAGGTACGCTTCCCTACTTTCAACAGCCAGCTTCGCCTTATCGGCAGCCGAGAGTCCGACAAACAATGCAGCCGCGCGAGCTTGACAATTCCATGATCTCTTGGGGTTGAATGCGATATCCGTAAACCCGCGAAAGCCTAGGACCTTCATCGCCAGTGTAGGGTTCTGGTCAAGCGCCATAATATAAAGCCAATTATAGAAGGCAGTTGAAGGATTGATCGGAAAGTACTCGCCATACCAGTTGAAGTGGTTGATCTTGCCTGACTCCCGTATGCGGCCATCCTTCTTCGCCTCTCGACTGGTGGCCGAGTAAAGGTCCGTGAAGGGCCCCCCGGTGTCGAACACCTTGCTCCCCTGGAACGCACACTCTACCGAGAGACTTCGATCGTCGGGTCCTTTGAGCATCAGGTTGAACGCGCTGAGGGCCACTCCAAGCCGTTCAGGTGACTTTGAGGATATATCCAGAATTGGCGCTAGGCCGCTCGTCGCTGCTGCCTCATGCAGTGATGCGATCGACCGCTGAGCCTGTGCCGTCGACATGCCAGGGTGCCACTTGAACTCGACCAATATTTCTTGAACGAATGGACTTCCAACACTATCGGGCACGAAAACCGGGCGGTATGCCATGTTAGCTCCTCGTATATAGCCCTCGGACTAAAAGTCGCCATGTCCGAAGAAGTCCACTTGTTGTAGCGGATCAGGTTTGCGCCACATCTTGTACTCGCATCGGGGTTTGAAGTAATCATCAGAGACTATGAGAGTAGGAGTACACTCACTAGGGTGTCCACTCATCCAAGTGTTCCTGGTGTCGTCGCTAGAGAAATAGACCTCGAGGATGCGGGACGGCTCTATGAACCCATGAACGAGCACTTCGGCTTGCGGGTGCGTGGGGAAGTGCTTTGAACTAGAGAGGTTATGCCGCTGATTACGATGATGGTCCGAGAACATCTGGTCTAAAAACGCCGGGCTTTGCCTGTCGGAAGGATGCCGAATCCGTACCATCGATGAAGCTGCATTCTCAACACAGAACACACAGTCATTCTCCCATAGGATTGAGGCAGGTAGAACCAAAACGATCATGGGTACTGTGGGGTGCTCACGATACTTGTAGAACATTTGATAATTCGGAAAGCTAACGGACAGACATACCATGTTTGGACAGCCATCTATTCGCTCGCTGTCATTGGGAACGAAGGGTAAGCCGCGGTGGATCAGGTCCTCGCGTCCGATGAGTCCGAGTTCGAGAATAGATGCGAGATTTTCTTGCCGAGTGAAGTGAACCAGAGTGGTGATCTCCCGATTGACACAGATGTTCCGAATCTGATCTTCTCGTGCTTCGCGCTCTTCAATGAGCCGGCGATGTTCGCGTTCTTCCTTCGCCCGTCGTGCAGAGTCTGCCTGTGTCCGTTGCTGCTCCGTAGCCAATTGGGCATACAGCAGGTCACTTGCTCGCTTCTCCGCCTCAGCCAGTTGTGTAGCCTTGATCTCATCCAGAAGGTCGGCTAACAGACGTTGCCACTTGGCCGGACCCACAATTCGCTCGCCGAATTGGACAAGCCAGCCGGGTAGAGTGCGATCAGAGTCTATACGTTCCAGCGTTAGCCTACGAAGTGTAGTCAGTAGAAGGACTTTTGGTACCAAGCTGGTATGCAACCAGATATTTTCGACCTGTTCCTGCCCATCAACAACTTCCGCTACATACCAGAAACGAACGTCAGTTACCCCTTCGCGTGTAAGATTCCGAGCGACATGTCTGTCAGCCTCCTGTAGGGTCTCATAGTGAAAGAGTACGGTTTTTCGGCGTCCGACGTCTGGAAACAGCGTGCGGCTAACCTGCCCCACTCCGAGCCCAGGATGGTACAATCGAATGTTACCTATGTCGAGAGCGCACATGGCAAGTCATTCAACTGTCGTATCAATGTTCCTCCTTCCAAGCATGTCTCACGTTTCGTTACCCTACGCCGTTAGGCTCGATCAGGACTTTACCTCCGCATGAGACAATAGGCTAACACGTGGCCGGGACGACTTGGCCTCTCGATGGGTGTGACCATTGCGGCCATCTCTGACGGCAGGATCACAGCCGCCGAACTGGGTGCCGGAATGGTCGGCGCGCTCGACTAGGTAAGCCTGCCTCCATCCCGCTGGGCGAGGACCCTGGGCGAAGTCGCGCGTGTCTCGTCACTTCACCTGGTCGTCGTGCACGGTGGTATTGAGCGCATCCTGGCCGCCAAGCCGAACCGCAAGCCGGTTGAGCTCCTTGCGCTGCTTGAACTCCTAAACGAGCTCTGCACGCAATCCGGTCTCGGAATCAAGGACAAGCAGGCGCGTGAATACCTAGCCGGAATCACCGGCTCGGGGAAGTCCGCGAAACTGGCCAAGGCGATCCTGGCAATCGGTGACGATCTGTTATCCACGACCGTTCACCAGGCCGCAGCGCTCGCGCTGCAGGGTCGCATCGAGCGGGCGGAGAGGTGGCAGAGCTCGATGACACGCTAGCGCGAAACGAGCGGCCGGTCGTTCGTTTCTGCTAACCCCATTTAAGGTCGTAACGGGGCAGGCTCATCAGGAATGACGAGCCACGGTGAGGCTGTCGAGGGCTCTCTTGGGAAAACACCTGGATAACCGTTCGTCCTGAGCCCGGCATTTCCGCTCATCCTGAGCCTGCCACAGCCGTATCGTGGCAGAGTCGAAGGACCGTATCGAGCCGGAGTCGAAGGACGCCTGTCTTGAGACTGACCTGAACGGATTCGCGCCCTTCGACCCTTCGACCCTTCGACATGCTCACGGCTCAGGGCAGGCCAAGTCGTCGGTGCGGCTGTCTCGTGCTCACGACGAGCGGGATTGTG
This sequence comes from bacterium, assembly GCA_009885735.1. GTDB lineage: Bacteria > Armatimonadota > Chthonomonadetes > Chthonomonadales > CAJBBX01 > VFKD01. The sequence goes on along the minus strand of VFKD01000086.1, from coordinate 6,208 downwards.
TGCGAGCGCACTCTTGAGAAGAGAGCTATCTGCGTGCCGTTTTACGTCAGGTCTTCATGCCTGGTTGTGAACGGAGTTCGGGAAGGAAGGTCGCTGCTTCCTGGCGAACTCGCGGGCATCAAGACCAACGTACGATAGGGAGGCGCAAGGCATGACCGCGAATGCGATAATCGAGGAGCTTCGGCCCCTCGGATCAGACGGCTATAAGAGAGTGCTCCGGAACCACGGAATTCCAGAGCCCTTCTTTGGTGTGAAGATCGAGGAGCTGAAGAAGTATCAGAAGCGAATAAAGAAGGACTACCAACTGGCGCTTGATCTGTATGATACGGGCAATTACGATGCGATGTATCTGGCAGGGCTCATCGCGGACGACGCAAATATGACCCGCGAGGACCTGCAAGGGTGGCTCGACAAATCCAACTGCGACGCGATCAGAGTGATTACACTCGCATGGGTTGCCGCAGGAAGCCCGCATGCCTGGGAACTTGCACTGGAGTGGATCGAGTCGCAAGACGAGGGCGCCGCCGCCGCAGGCTGGTCGACACTTTCGAGCCTGGTCTCAATCAAGAACGACTCCGACCTGGACCTAGACGCGCTTAAGGCGCTCTTGCAGCGAATCGGGGACACCATTCACGAGCAGCCGAACCGTGTACGCTACTATATGAATGGCGTCGTTATTGCATTGGGCTGTTACGTGGCGCCGCTCACGGAAATGGCGGTGCAGGCCGGCATAAAGATTGGCGCCGTAACGGTAGACATGGGCAACACCGCCTGCAAGGTCCCCTTCGCACCAGACTATATTGAGAAGGTTCGTCAGCGTGGATCAATTGGGAAAAAGCGCAAGACTGCGAAGTGCTGAGGGAATCCCGATTGCGGTGGACTCGCCGTCACAGTCACCTTGAGCGAACCAAACCCGCTCATCCTGAGCGCTCGTCAGCCTCACCGTCGAGCAGCCGAAGGACCGTATCGTGGCGCAATCGAAGGGGCCATCACCGCCATAGCGCATACGCCCGGATGCTTCGACCCTTCGGCAAGCTCAGGCCAGGCCAAGGCTTCCAAACGGCGAAAAATTCGCTCTCTTCAAAATAGAGGTGTCCGTGTGTCGCACTACCTCTGATTTTCATGCCTGGTTGTGAACGGAGTTCATGGAGTCCGCTAAGAAACAATTCGTCATCGCCTACGACTCCGGCGCTGTTGTGTCCATGAAGATGGACACTGGGCCACGGGCCACCCAGCCGCGGAATTCATTCGGACGGTCCCGCGCAACGTCTACGGTCGACGGACTAAAGTCCATCGCTAGGTGGCATGCTGCCTAGTGTCCACCTGCGTGGACACGCACGACACGGAACGCCTGCCTATGTCCAAGACCGTACTGACAACCATGTTTGATCGCCGTTTCTTCCATGCGTAGCCGATCGTATTGCGATACTTACTCGACATGACAGGACAACTGAACGTCACGACTCAGCCAGACACCAGGATCGTGAAAGCCCCACGCCAACGGAGCGTAATAGGTTTCGGAACACGCTTAATCTTCCAAGATCACTTGGCGGGCGGCGGCGGGAATTGCGGTGTCGGGAACAACTCGTTCAGTATCTCAGCAAATGCCTTTTCATCCACCTCGCCGGTCTTGCCCTTGTCTGCGGCATCAAACAGCGCACCAGCCGAGTCGGTCAATTGCGCCAACGCAACCTTGCCGGCCTTGCCGGTATCTGCTCGCTTGAGAATCGGCCCTGCCAGGAAGTTGCCGGGCCCAAACGCCGGGGGAGGATCGGTGGGCTTGGACCCCGGTGGTCGCGGCGAGAGCTTGTTGAGCGCCTCAGCAATTGCCGGCTCGTCCACCTTGCCGTCCGCGTCCTTCTTCGCCTGCGCGAACATCGCATTTGGCCATGCGAGCCACTCTGCGCGGGAGAGCTTACGGTTCTTGTCCGCATCAAGGGCTTGCAGCATCGGGCCGGCCATCATGTTTCCCATCTTGAAGTCCGGGGGTGGTCCGGCGTTCTGGCCCGGTCGCCCTCCGCGTGGAGGCGGCCCGCCAAACGTGAAGCCGACCGGAACGAAGCCCTTGCTCTTTCCTGCGAGCTGCAGCCCCACAGACGCTGTGCGCTTCTCCATAAAGGTCTTCAGGTCCGGCGTCTGACCGAACATCATCGCCATAGGGGATGTCGCAGGCTCACTCCGCGCGGTCGCCGCCGCCTTCTCGCGCGCCGCCGCGTCCCGCGTGGCTGCCTCAATGGACTTCAGCTGCGCGAGCACCTTGTCGGTCCGGAAAGCAGTGGACATCAGGCCCTTGACAATACCCACGTACCGAGCTCGAATGGCCTTGTCGGCCAGGAGACGGTCGATGAGCTTGAAGTCGCCAGGATACGGGCGAGTTATGCTGAGGTCCATGAGCTGCTGCGAAGTTCCCATGAGCGGGAAGCCGGCGAAGGCGAGGTCCACGTCCCACGGAATGAAGTGAAATCTGCCCGACCGCGGATCGAGGTAGATAAACGCATTGTGGTTCGACGCAAGAATACTGTCCATATTCGCAACGAACGATGTACACGCTACAAACCGCAAAAAAGTGTCGACATCCAGGAAGGAGCCGATCTTCGATCGGAACGTCGCGTCGTCGGACTTGTGAATGAGCCTTGCGAACTCAATGATGCGGCCGGCCTCTTGGGCCGTCGGCTTGCGCCTTGCTCCATACGAGGCGTCGTATGCGTCCCATGTCTCGCCCAGATACTCAAAGGCGCGTCGCATTGGAGCCATCATCGAGACCTCCGGCTTGAGCAGGAGCCCCTTCGCGCTCTGGAACCGGTGGGACAGAAAACTATCGTCCACCTGCTCCACAAGCGTGTAGACACCTGCGACCTCGAGAGTGTACTTTCCCGGCACGCTCACCGTCACCTCCGCGAAGGCCGTTCGGGGAGAAGGAACTCCTGCCGCGCGATAGATCGAATAGGCCAATCCTTCTCGGCTGCGCGTTGGGTCCGCGGCGCCTGAGTTCAGATTGAGGGTCTTGAGCCCGTTCAACGTGGCCGTCTGCTTATAGCGGTCAAAATCGACCTTCACGTTCTTTCGCAGGCGTCCCATCGAAGCCATGTAGCTCCCTCCGCCCTTGTAGCGGAAGCCGACTTTGTGGAACGTTTTGCCGTCGACCGTCACGGAGCCGCGTGCCCAAGGGAACTCCGTCGCAAAGCTGCCGCCCTTGTGGATCTCGAGTGGCTCGTCTCCGGCTTTAGGAGCGGGCGGAGGAGGCTGCATGGGGCCGAAAGGCATCCCGCCCTTCACCTGCTGCAGCTTGCTCCACTCCTTGTCGGTCAGTTCGAGGTGAATGCGGTGGACCGACGTAGTGTTGAAGAATGCCTGGACCGACGCACTGCCATTAGGCGCGGTCGCCTTCCCCGCGGTTGCGGGGCTCTGAGCGGCCGCCGGTCCGGCAAGAACCGCGCAGAGCAGGCTCGCGCACGTTCGTTGAGTCCATCTCTTGTTCATAGCTCCCCCTGTCAGCTTGTCATTTCAGCTCGCAACCAAGCATCGAGGTCCGGCATGCGATGACCTCGCCCGAAAGTCTCGGCGGCTCTGGCGGCAACCGTGTGTGCTCCGCGTGAAGTTCCTCATTGCCGGTTCTGCTCCCTGCAAGCCGAGCGCAAGGATCACCTAGAGTCCTGCGGAGAGCCCGCTTGGTTTCAGGACTACGCCTCATGCCGAAAGCTGGCGAGAGAGTATGGCGATCACCTTGTCATCCCGATGAAGAACGGATTCATCATTGCATGGAGAATACCGCTTTTGGGCCGCGCCTTTGATCATCAGCGGGCGGACACCCTCATCATGAAATATCCGCGACGGCGAGAGGCCATGCCACTCCGAACCTGCGTCGCGGTGAAGGACGACGATGAGCCGGCTTTCGAGGATGAAGGCTGTCAGGACGTTTGGGTAGAGAGCGGCAGCGGCAAATGTCGGAGCGCCGATGGTGAAGGCGCCCATCGCCACATCAATGTCCAGCGCGGACTGCACCTTCTTCGCGAAATCGCCGTCGAACAAGCGGACAACGGTTCGGGCTCGCGGATTCAAGCGCCGTGCCTGCAGCGCCACGCTAATGTTTGCAGCGTCATCGTCTGTCACCGCAACCACCGCTCGCGCTCCGGCGATTCCAGCCTTCGCGAGCGTCTCCTTCATGCGCGCGTCCCCCACAATGACCGGCGAATGCACGCGAATGGCTTCCGCGAGGTGCCCTTGTCCGTTCCGGTCTATCCCAACCACTTGGGCGCCGGCCAGGCGGAACTTCTCCACCACACGGAACCCTACCGATCCAAGCCCCGCCACGATAAAGTGTCCTCGTTGAGGCACCCTCTGCCGGCCAAGAAGCTGCATGAACCGCGAGGTCACCACAAAGTCGGTGATGATAGAGTAGAGCGTGGCAACCAGCGCCGAGCCGAGGATCATGACGAGGCACGCATAGATCTTGAGCGCGTCGGTGGCTTTGAGCGGGCTGATGTCGCCGTACCCCGTAGTTGTTACTGTGGTGATCAGAAAGTAGAATGCGTCAACCGTCGAGAGGCCCATTCCGGCCCGAAACACAAAGACGCTGAGCAGGAGGATCACGTTCAGAGTTACGAAGACCACTCGTAGCGGGATCGGGGCGGACCCCCAAACTTGGCGCACGAACGCGAACCAGTGTGATGGGAAAAACGCATGTCGCAGCGCCTCTTTCATCTCTTGCCTGCGGTGTTCTGCGCCCGGAGCATGAGATGAGGATGAGAGCTTCTCCCAATCACCCCGTTCTGCGAGTACTACTCGGCCTTGGCTCTCTAGTACCTCCGACTCACCTGGTTCAGCCAGAATCGGAGCGGCACGATGCTGCGCGGCATGCGTTCGACCATCCGCCTCAGACTTTTGGGGGTCATCTAGTTCGAGACTCCCGACGACGAAGAGCTCGTCGCCCAACCGGAACGAGGCAATGACCCGCTCTCCCAGTGCCGCTGCGGCGAACGAAGGTGCGGAAAGCACCGACATTCCGAGCGCTCGGCGCAGATCGAACGCCTCCTCCAGCTGTTCTCCCAGCGCCTGGTCGAAGATGCGAACAACGATGGGAAGGTCGGGCCGGAGCCGTTTGGAATCCAGCGCAATCTCAGTGTTCACCAGGTCGTTGGACGTGGTGGCTATGATTGCGCGAGCCGTGAGGATTCCAGCTTCCAGCAGCCGGTCCTCGGTGCGGGCGTCTCCGATCAAAACCTCGGCGCCGCGCTCGCGGACGGTGCTCACCCATTCCTCGCGCGTCGGCTCGGTGATAACGGTTACCGCCTCGCCCAAACGCCACAATACTTCGGCCACGCGGTAGCCGACACGCCCGAGCCCGCAGACGATGATGTGGTCCTTCATTGAAGTAAATTCGGGAGGGTGGGTGTGGAGTCCTTGACGGCCTGGGCCAGCCGACAAGATTGGCACCTGCTGGTTGAGAACTGCAGTACGAACGATTGGGTAAGCTAGACCAGCACTCGCAGGGAGCCTACATGGACCGCCTCGAACAAGTGACATGACACACAGAGCGTTCTTCAGCAGGTTTGACGACGGGCAAAAGGCTCGGCTCTTCTCGAACATTGCCGCAGCGATGGGCGGCGTGCCGGATTTCATCGTCGAGCGGAAGCTTGCACACTTCGAGAAGGTTCATCCGGACTATGCGGCGGGAGTTCGGGCCGCACTCGGCAAGTAGCAGGTTAACGGCATTTTCACGCGGAGTCGCGGAGGACGGCAAGGGCAAGGACGTCCTAACCGCAGCTGGCGCAGAGGGGCCGAGAGAAGGTCAAGGACATAGGCATGTAATTGACTTTCCTCTGATATCCTTCATGTCGACTACAGGATGATGTAATCCAGCTATAGCGGATGTGTGCGGGCATCCCAATGGGGCCGCCCGCGTGCATGCGTTTAGGCTCACGTGTATCCCGGCACATATACCGGATTCGGTTCATCTGGAGGCCAATGGCACGCTTTCTGCACCTTGATTCCCTATACGGCGAGAGTCGGTCGTGGAGTCTTCAATCGTCCGCGCCTGACATCTCCACACCATAGGAGCAATAGTTATGAAAGTGCGAAGTATGCTGTTGTCAGGCGTTGCAGCCACAGTGTTAAGTGTGTGTCCATCAATAACTTGACCATGCTCGCGTATTGTGCTATAGTTGCACATGGATGGAGCAAAGCTGATTGGGTTGATGTATCAACTTGT